>NZ_JAKJSY010000008.1:0-10641 GCF_050337445.1 Vibrio minamisatsumaniensis
TTGCCCATTGCCCACCATTCGCGAGTGGAGTGACGAGCAACGGCAAGTATTGAATGCGGTACACACGGCATTACTGCACAACCGTATGCTCAAGATATCGAGCCAAATATTGCAGCAAGAGAAGGCGCTCATTGAGCCACTGGGACTCTCGGTTCAGTGTGACGCGCTCTTGCTGCTCTTTCGATTATCCGGCCAACACACAATACGCACCCTAGCCTTGCCTTTGATTGATGAGGCCAGTGTATCGACGTTTTCTTTTACCTATCCGACTGATTTCAATATTGAGCGGTTCATGCGTGAACACGATGGAGTCAGTGCGTCCTGAATTTCACTCACCGATAAGGAGAGCACCGTTATGACATTAATTAACACCCTACTCCGATACGCCGCTATGACCATCCTGTTTATCGGACTCACCGCTTGTGGCAACCAAGAAGAGACTCAAACAGCAACGGCTGATATTGAAGTGTCGATATCCAGCAATTCTCACTGGGGAACATTGGTTTTTGACCTGCAAGCTATCGCCGACAACACCGTAATTAGCAATGTGGTGATTAACCGTGGCAACTGCCGATTACCCGCAGGAACAGCCTCAGAGCTATCAAGAAACGTCTCATTGCAGTTCGGCCAAACCTACACCGGATACAGCAAAAACTGCACCGTAGACAGCGTGAAAGAAATCGAAGTCACCTCCAGCGCTGGCACCTTTGTCTACACCTTCTAACTTTCAATTCCCAAATAACACACTCAACCAACTCGTAAGGATAAACTATGAACAAGTCATCTCTACTTATCACCACAGCGTTAGTTTTCTCAACATCTTCAGCATTCGCTGGTGGAACACTGGGCGGCAACCCATCCGCAGATTCAGGAGCCGTCAACACAAGTGTTGGCAAATGCACTCAATACAAAATGGATGTGAAAGCGGCGCAGCAGGAAGGTAAGGATGTATCGACCATCACCGTTCCTGAAGGCTGTGAACCAGCCAAAGAAAAGTAATACCACCAGCAACAGTAAAAAATGACAATGGGGAGCAATTACGCTCCCCATTCTTTTTTTTTGCTTCTAGACATAGCTTCTTATCTAAATACCTCTCAACAATACTATTCCCATTAGCTGGCAATTTCACTTAATTCAAATAGCACTTATTAATCATCTGATTAACATCATGTTTTTAGTGACCATCACTGATATACTTACGTTTAAATTTTCATCATACAGTCAATAAATCATGCTTCGCTATTTAATTTTCATTCCTCTTTTTATTTTAAGCGCCTGTACGAGTGGTACTACCAATATCACAAATGAACAAACTCTAAACTCTAAACTCTAAACTCTAAACTCTGATGAAGCCTATGAAAAAGGATACATCGCGCTTAGCCAAAAGAAATATAAGGCTGCTTATGCAGAATGGCTACCCTTAGCTGAGAACGGAGATGCTCAAGCATAGTACTCGATAGGCTCACTTTGTTGCGTAATTCAATGGAACTAAATCAAAAACCGACGATCTGCTCAGTGCTCTTGGGTATCTAAGCCCAGTTAACTTTGAAAAACAATATGTCGCTTAATGCGGTGTCCAGTCTGACTGGAGCAGAACACTATTAATGCTTCTTCCATGCACGCGTCTAGACAAGGATCCACTCTTTGAATCATGGAACTGAATTTGTTTAGCTTTGTTATACTCTGCTAACCAAAACCCTATCTTACTTAAAGTTTCATTTAACTAACTTTGTAACTTCTCGAGCTAAACGTCCAATCTCATCCCAACGACCTTCGTTGATCAACGTTTTATCTACCATCCACGTACCACCACATGCTAATACGCGGTCAACCGCTAAGTACTCGTTAACATTTTTAGGGCTGATGCCGCCTGTTGGCATAAATTGGATTTGCGTGTAAGGACCCAGCAGTGATTTCAGCATGTTGATGCCGCCGGAGGCTTCCGCAGGGAAAAACTTAAGCGTAGTTAACCCCATCTCAACCGCGGCTTCAACTGCACTTGGATTATTGACACCCGGTATGATATCAATACCAATCTCACGACATGCATTGACTGTATTTGGGTTAAAACCCGGTGAAACGACAAATGTTGCACCGGCATCTTTTGCGGCTTGTGCTTGCTCACGGTTAAGTACCGTGCCTGCGCCAATGAGCATCTCCGGTTGCGCTTCACGTAGTAGACGAATCGCTTCAACTGCGGCATCTGAACGAAAAGTAATTTCTGCCGCTGGTAAACCATTTTCAGCCAGTGCTCTACCTAGAGGGACGATGTCTTCCGCCTGCTCGATAGCGATGACTGGGATAACTTTAATGGTTGCAAGCAGTTGTGCAATAGTTGTCATGAGTATTCCTTGATCTAAATTTGATAAAAAGTTACGCGAAGCTAATCGCATCGGTTTCGTGTCTCGGGATAATCGCGCCTTTATGTTGGATGACGATACCCGCTAACTGGTGTCCTTGACGCGAACACTGCTCTGCATCTTTGTCTTGTAAATATCCAGATAAGAAACCCGCATTGAATGAGTCACCCGCTGAAGTGGTATCCACCACATGTTCAACCGGTGTGGTTGTTATCGTTTGGCGAGAGTCGGCAACAAAATCTTGGTAATGATTGCCCCTAGATCCCATTTTCACGACTGCTTTCTTCACCCCAACGGTTTGAAGACGAACCAGTGTCTCCTCTTCATCGCTGTCGCCCCAAAGTGCGTGTTCATCATCATTAGTGACCAATGCTAAGTCAGTAATTTCTAGCAGTTTACGGTAGCATTCACGCGCTTCGTCCGCATCGCGCCACAACGCTGGTCGATAATTAGAATCAAATGCAATTTCAACTCCTTGCTTGCTCAATTGGCTTAGCAGCTCAATCAAGCGGAAGCGATCCTGTTGTTGTAAAATTGCTAGGCTAATACCGCTGAGATAAACCATATCTACATTGGCGAGTGCCACTTCCACCAGAGCAAAGTCTTGGTGCTGTAACATATAACGCGCTGCAGACTGATTACGCCAATATAGGAAAGTACGCTCGCCTTTCTCATCAAGTTGAATTAAGTACAAACCGGGTTGGCGAGTGGTATCACGTAATACTAGTTCGGTGTTCACTCCCTCATGTTGCCAACGTTCAATCATGCCATCGCTGATTGCGTCAACCCCAAGTGCGGAAACATACTTAACCATTATGTTATCGCCCGAACAACGTGCAAGATAAACCGCAGTATTAAGTGAATCACCACCGTAAGTTTGAGTCATGGCTCCAAAAGGCGCACCATTTAACTCAATCATACATTCTCCAATAATCGCAATATGTGTCATAAAAGCTCCACTAAGGCTAGATAAAAGCAGAAAGCCTTTAAGGATTTCTGCTTTTATTTGAATCACTTACATAATTCCAAACTTATTGTAAGCATCGACGGTTGTCATGCCATTTTGCAAGGCTAGAAGGACTTGATTCTCTCCTTCTGCTTTTTCAAAAGCCCCTTTAAAAGCCTCAACTTCAACGTCTTTCGGCACAACAAGTATTCCATCTCTATCACCAAAAAGAATATCACCATCATTAATCAACACTCCATCGACTTCAATTGGAATGCGCCAATCAATGACTTTCCCTCTTACGCCTTGATCTTGAGCGTAACTACCAAAAGAAGCGACAGGGAAATTAAGATGTTCAATCTCGTTAGTATCACGATGAAAGCCATGTACAATTGCACCGGCTGCACCGCATTGAATAGCTCTTGTCGACATCAACCCTCCCCACAAAGCATATCGATGTGAGCTGCCAGAGCAGATGTAAACTTCATTTTCTTTTAAGTCATCCAAAGCCTCAAACATACGTCCAAACGGCTGGCTCGAAATGACAGAGTGTCCTTGGTGATCACCAAAAAAATCGGTTTCCAATACGGTCATTGCACGCCCAATAATAACCATGTCATTACATATCGGTTTTAAGTTTGGTGACAAAAACTGGTGCTGATAGCCCAGCTTATCCAGAACATCCCCCACTAAAGCAACGAATAGTTTATCTTTTGCTAATTGGAAAAGTTCATGATCATTATTCCACTGTACAGTCATTTTTATTCCTTAACCTTTTCGGTAGAAATTGAATACTCAATATTAAAAGGGACATCTTTTTGTAAGCACACCAAGCCGTGCTTTTCATCTGCTCGTGATGGATTTAAATCAAAATATGAATGCGTAGGTTCAATGCCAATAGCCAAATGACGAGAGTTCCAAGGGTAGTAATCTCTCCCTTTACAACTGAGCCAAATACAGCAATGTGGTAATTTTGATGTATCCCACTTTAAGGTGCTCTTCATACCTAAATCATGGCGAAGTAGTGATATTTCGCCATCAACGTCAAGCAGTTGAATTAACTCCTCCCTCGGCTCTGTAAATGGAAGGTAAATAGCGCTTCCAATATCACCGTTAACTAGAGGGATTGACTGCAAATGTTCAAATGATCTATCCGACACGAACTGTGAAGAAGACTCAAAGTCTATAGGGTATGTCATACCAACCCTAAAGCTCCCAACGACCAACTCACTCATCTGTGGCTGTTCTGATAAAGCAAACGTAGGGTGCAAACCAATTGGTATTCTGACATTTTTATTACTCTCTAAGCTCAGCTTAAACTTAACCGAGTTAGAAGTATCATCAAGCCAAACATCACGCGTAGCCTTAAACACTGCGTCATGGGCGCTAAACTGATGAATAAGAGTTATATGTTCATCCGTTTTCTTAACCAACTGCCACTCTTGATTACTGCTTTTGCCGTGGGGGAAGCAATTATCAATATATTGGTCAATTTTTGTATCGATTTGGACCTGCTTCTTCGATGTAAAAGATGAACTGGGCTTAACGATACCAAACGGAATACAAGGCCATTCTCCTTGCAAGTTTCGTAAAATTGGAGGTAGGGTTTGACTGTTTGGATCATCATGCCACGGCGCTCGAGCAAGAGGAGAGAAAGTCTCTCCTCCCAATTCAATCATCCATTGTCCAAACATTGCCCCTACAGGGTTTATCACAGCAGACATTTTGCTGGATTGTAGTTGCCAATGCTCCATTTTGTCTGTCCTATGCCATTAATTCACGTTCAATTTCTTCTAAAGTACGATTCGCGGTTTCAGGCATAACCTTTAAAATAAACCAAATCTGACTAGAGAGAATAAGAGCAAACATAAAGAACAGTGAACTAACACTAAACTGCTCCATGAATACTGGTACAAAGGCATTAATAATCGTGCCTTGAACCCACACTGCGGCTGTTGAAATCGCCATTGCACGACCTCGAACAGCTGTAGGGAAAATCTCTGCACCTACCGTAAATTTGATGCCACCGATCGCTGTTGCAAACGCTGCTACAAAAAAGGCGAACAGGGTAATAAGCAAGGTTCCTGAAGTATTAGGATCATCAATAAACAAGCCGATCAGAATCAATGCTGAGACACAACCGATAGTACCAATCATTAATAGTTTCTTACGCCCTAACTTATCAATAAAGAAGATAGAACCGACCGTAAATATCACGTTAATGATAGCAATCAGCGTAAAACCGCCCAAAGCAGCGCCTTGTCCCATTGCGTCTTCAAGGATGGTTGAACCGTAATAGAAAACGGCCGTGATCCCAGACCACTCTGAAACAATCGCTAAAAATAAAGCGACAAATAGGGCTTTTTTCTTACCTGCGTTAGTAAATAGCTCTCGGTAGCTACCTGTACTCTCGATTGCCATTGCCGCTTTACAATCAACGATGGATTGATTCGCTTCTTCGTCATCTACGACTCGTAACAGAATTTCTTTTGCTTCAGCATCTCGTCCTTCTTTTATTAACCAACGTGGTGACTCAGGGAAAAAACTCGAAATGATAAGGAAAAGTGCCGCAGGTAATAGTTCAACAGTAAACATG
Organism: Vibrio minamisatsumaniensis; assembly: GCF_050337445.1. Taxonomy (NCBI): domain Bacteria; kingdom Pseudomonadati; phylum Pseudomonadota; class Gammaproteobacteria; order Vibrionales; family Vibrionaceae; genus Vibrio; species Vibrio minamisatsumaniensis. The sequence goes on from NZ_JAKJSY010000008.1 coordinate 5,903, forward strand.
CCACGCCATTGTTCATCAATAAACATCACATCCAAAAAGCTCTCACTACTGACCGCATTTTCAGCAGCATGGACGATAAGTGCATTACAGCCAATCGCGACAACAATACCAATGGTGATCGCTAATTGAAAAAGTGTCGTCAACTTACCTCGATGTTTCGCTGGCGACATTTCCGAAATAAAAAGTGGTGATACCATCGTCGCAATACCTATACCAAAGCCTCCAATGAAACGAGCCAGAGTAAGCATAAAAAAAGTATCTGCAAGCGCACAACCAATCACTGAAATAATCGCAAGAATCGCGGCTACCATTAGCGGTTTTTTTCGTCCAATTTTATCCGCTATAACGCCAGAGCTGATCGCACCTAAGAAACAACCAGCCAAAGCAGAGGATACAAACCAGCCAACTTGTCCAGAGGTCAGTGCAAATTGTGCTTGTACATGACTGATCGTGCCTCCCACTACTAGCATATCTATACCAAACAGAAGTCCGCCAAGAGCTGAAGCAAAACATATAAATATCAGATAACGTAATTTATCCGATGGCGAAGCGGTGGAATTTAATGTTGTCGTAGACATAGTATTTATTCCTTAATCAGAGAATTTATGTAACCCATGGCGTATGCCATACCTGCGTGCCAGGGGGCCGGGCATGAGACTTGAGGCGTATGATCTGGGATTAACACCCCCTCAAATTTATTGTCCTTCAGAATTTGGACAATTCGCTTGATATCAATATCACCTTCATCTATGAAGACTTCCTTGTAATTAGGCACTTTTCCCGTTACATTTCTCAGATGTATGTAGGGAACTTTACCTAAAGAGACGTAGTGTTCAGTGGCCTGATATACATCGCCATTGGTCATTTCAGCAATTGTTCCTAAGCAATATTCCAAAGCGTTTGCCGCGCTTGGATAAAGGTCTAACAATCGTTGATACTTTTCTGGTTGATTCACCAATTTAGGAAGTCCTCGAACAACTTCTAACGGTGGATCATCTGGGTGAGCAGCCATGGTGACACCAGCAGACTCAGCTACAGGTATAATTTCGTTTAAGAACAAGGCGAGGTTTTCCCACAGTTGCTCAGTTGTCATGGCCGGGCGAATTCCTGTTGCCGCAGGATCTACCACCATATTCCATGCCATTGAGTTAGGCAGTGGGCATTCTAATATTTCATTAGAACCGTCCATGCCTACAGTCTGCGCTCCTCCTCGTGCATCATTGGTAATGACTCTTCCAGTAACTCCCGTCAGACTAAAGTTATAACCAAAGACAGGGATACCAATCTCACCTACATTTCGAATAACTTGTTTTACTATTTCTATTTGCTCTGCTCGTTTGCTGCCGCCAAATAGAATATGGTCCCAGTGTTTTGGATCAAAGTTTTCAATGGCATACCAACAAAGACCATATGACTCAATTTTCTCTTTAACTGCTGACAACTCTTCAACAGTCCAGATATCACCTTGTGCCAGTCCCCAACCTGACTTGTCGCCAATGGGTTGGTCGTTATTGGAAAAGTTATCTTGCTTATTAAAGTAATCACACATATGGACAATAATGTGTGTTGCTCCAAGCTGCTTAGCAAATTTCAAATGCTCATCATCAAGCATGTGTCGGTATAGCCCGAACCCTAACTTCATGCTTCATTTCCTTCTCTATTAGGTCGATCATCGTATCGCACTGTATTTAACATATAGCCACCATCGATATAGGTATCCGTTCCCGTAATATAGCTAGCTTTATCACTGGATAAATATAGAGCGAGCTGTGCTACTTCTTCTGTATTACCGATCCTTTTCGCTGGTATCCACTTTTCAAATTTTTCACGCCCAAAGCTATTTATCGCCTCTCGATTCATATCGGTTTCGATTGCTCCTGCACCAATACTGTTAACGCGAATACCATATTCAGCCCATTCCAAAGCTGTCGCTTTGGTTAACATATTCAATCCAGCCTTAGCACTACAATAATGCGCTAACCCCTTACGTGGCGTATGATCATGAATAGATGTCATATTGATAATCACGCCACCACCATTACCCATCATCATTTTTGCCGCATGTTGAGAGCACTGGAAAGGTGCGGTTAAATTAACTTGAAGTACTTGGTTCCAATCATCTAGCAGCATCTCTTCTGCGGCATGACAACTTTCAAAACCAGCATTGTTAACTAGCACATCAAGTCGGCCATATTCCTTTTGGGTAGCGCTAAAAATAGAGCTGATTTCTTGCTGATGTTGAAAATCTGCAAACACAAGCAAATATGACACTTGGTTAGTTTTCGCTAAATCTTTTAACCATTCAGTTTGTTGCTCTGATGCAGAGCGAGCATGCACAACGAGATCATACCCTTCTTGCGCAAATGCTTGCGTAATTGCCTGACCAATGCCGCGTAAACCACCGGTTATCAATGCGACTCTTTTTGACATAAATTACCCTTCAGTGTTGTTTGAGGAAAAGATAGAAACTCATAGCCAGTCTCTGTCACCACAATATTTTCTTCGAGTCGAAGACCTCCTAATATTTCATCACCATAAACACCCGGTTCAATGGTCAGTACTTGCCCCACCTCTAGTCGAACATCGTTAGTTTCGTTGATTGATAATCCTGGGTCATGGTAGGCAAAGCCTGTACCATGCCCTAATGCGTGGGGAAACAAATGATCCAGTTTTTCTTGACGTAGTTTTTCGGCCGCGGCGCTATATAAGGAAGACAATGACCGCCCTGGATGAATAACCTCCACAGCGGCATTAATAGCATTTCGCACGGCTTTGAAAACATCTTGTTGCTGCTTGCTTGGTTCACCAACCACAGTTGTACGAGTGATATCCAACCAATAACCATTGACACATACAGCAAGTTCTAGGAATACATAATCCCCTTCATGCAGTATACGCTGACCTGTGCGGTTGAATTGACATGCTCGAATTGTATCTTGACCAGATTGAATAGAAGCATAGGCTCTAACGTACCCCACTTCCTGAACACCTAATTGACGAGCAATTTGATACTCAATCAATGCCGCGAGTTCTCCATCAGAAACCCCAGCCTCAGTAGTAAAAAACGCCTTAACACCTTCGTTTGCGACTTGATGTGCAAGCCTCAATTTCTCAATTTGTTCTGGTGTTTTTATTCCACGTAAGTGTATAAGCTGTGCTTTAAATTGATCTTGCTTATCACTCCTAGAAAATTGTTCAAAAAAACTTGGGGGTAAAATACTGCCTTCTGCTGCATTTGAAGAAGGGCTAACCTGTATTTGGTCACTATCAAACACCACCTCAGGTTCCGTAGGTAGTAATTTCACTATTTTTTCGTATAACCCTTCCCATGGGTAGCTCTTTGCTGTCGCCCATGGGAAATAAGATATTGATATATTCGATTTAAGCGGTTCTGGCTCAAAGTCAGGAAGAAACAGTTTTGGCGGTAAATTTGAAAATACCACCAAAATAGAGCCATTCCAGTGAGGATAATGATCACAACACATCACTAAATCATTTGGGGTCGTCAGAATCACCGCATCGAGATGATGTTCTACAAGGAAACGTTGAATTGCCTCGATATGATCCATTTAATCCTCCAGCAAATCTTTTGAATATTTAAAATGCTGCCTCATGATTTGGCGAGCAGCGTTGCTATCTCCTTCTTTCAGCACTTCAATTATCTCTTGGTGACCAATTCGAGCATGCTGGATACCTAACTCTAAATTTTTACCGATTTCCAAAACATGTAATATGGTCGTCGCTAAAATGGCATAGATGGCACTTACCATAGAATTACCAGAGATTTCGATTAGACGGGTATGAAATTTAAAATCAAATTCAGCAAGTTTTGCTACCGTATTGGATTGTCCAATTTCGTCATTAATCAGCTGTAATTCATTAATATCGGCTTTCGTTACATTCTTTAAGATATCGTCAATAAGCCCCACCTCCATAAGCTCACGTATTTGCTGGATTTCTTTATAGTACTCTTTGTTTTCTGAGACACGAATCGCCGCTATCGCAATACTCGCTTGAAGGTTTTTATTCACAATTCTTGATGGCTTTCGATGTGACGTTTCTAACACGCCGTACGTTTCCAACACACGTAGCGCCTCTCTCACAGTATTTCGGCTCACTCCAAAATTGTCAGCAAGCTCTAATTCAGTCGGCAACTCATCCCCTAAACTTAGCTTTCCTGAATTAATATTATCGATAATGTTTTCAACGATCATTGCCGACACTGAAGTCTTCTTACTAATAGAAAACACTTACCCAACCCCTTATGCTCTAATGTAGGACACAAGGAATTTACGATCAATAAAACAGCAACACAACGCGCCAAATGAGCAATTTTCGATTAGATCAGGTTATTCTTCAAACAAAACCATAAAATTGTGATTAAACCCTAATTTTAAGCTAGAGGCTGTTTAGTTACCCTGCTCATATTGAAGTGATCCGCACCAGAAGGGCTTTGTTTCCGTACTCAACCCACTCTGTCTTTTGATGCCATCAGGCGACTCGGTAGCTCTCGGGCATACCAAGCTGGGTAAATCTATTCAATATTGATGCGCCTAGCATCATTTCCTGTTGTTGATTGTTAAAGTCTCTACTGTGTAATTTGGGGCCTATAATTGTTTTGTAACGGTGCATCGCATTCTCTGAGACATTCCGTTTTCCATACTGCTTTTTCTTTTGCCAGCGTATGGGACCTAAGGCAGAATACGCCACCAAATTGCTCATCCTTTTAGGGTTATGAG
>NZ_JAKJSY010000009.1:0-162728 GCF_050337445.1 Vibrio minamisatsumaniensis
AGCTATGTGTTTGATTTTTATCATCTTGTTTAATATAAATATAAAATTAAGTGATTATTTATCAATCTTATTGGTGGCTAGAGATGCATTGGTTAATAGTAATGGAAAGTTAGGAATCATCGATCTGGTAAATATAAGAATTACTGGTTATCTATTCCCTCACAATTATCAATTTAATGCTGTCGAATCGACAAGAGGCTACTTGAATGTTAGAGAAAAAAGACGCAATGAGTGCTATTGCAAGCTACAGAATGGAAAGCACTTTGCGTGGCGTTGACTTAAATCTTTTGACTGTCTTTGATGCAGTAATGCAAGAACAGAATATTACGCGAGCCGCTCATAATTTGGGGATGTCTCAACCTGCCGTAAGTAACGCTGTGGCTCGCCTAAAAGTGATGTTTAATGACGAACTATTCATGCGTCAAGGTCGTGGTATTCAACCGACTCAACGTGCTCGTCAGTTGTTTGGGCCAATTCGCCAAGCGCTACAGTTAGTACGCAACGAACTACCAAGTTCGGTGTTCTCTCCAGAGTCATCTTCTCGTCAGTTTAAACTGGCTATTTGCAGCCCTTGTGACATGCGTTTTGCACCTAAGATTATGTCGACAATCAACGAACAAGCACCAAGCGTTAAACTGCATATGGATGCCGAGTTTGACCGTCAACTTTCTGAGCGTATGCGTTATCAAGAAATTGACTTCGTTATTGATTATGCTCGATTTGATGAACAAGGTTTCTCAAGCACTGAAATTTTCCAAGATGAATTGGTTGTGGTTGCTTCCGCTTTTCACCCTCGTATTAACAGTGAAGTGACAGCAGCAGAATTACATAATGAAAAGCATGCAAAACTGTCTCGTATTCATGGTCAACGTAGCTTCTCTGAACAGGCTTACCGCGACTTAGATTGTATGCCTTTTTATGAAGGTACTAGCTTGAGTAACGTTCTTTACGTTGTCGGTCAGTCTGAACTTGTTACGATTGCACCTCGCTGGATGGTAGAACATGCAGCAAACAAAGAGCAGCTTCAGATTCTGGATTTCCCATTCGATAATGCGGCGATTTCCGGCTTTCTAAGTTGGCATGAATCAAGTGAAAAGGACAAAGGACACATTTGGTTACGAGATCAATTAATGATGATCTGTGGCGAAGTCGTTGCGCTTAACTAAGCCTTAATTCTATGATTTATAAGCCCTTAACTAGGTTTCTAGCTAAGGGATTTTTTATGTTAACAATCGGGGAAAGTATAAAATGCGAGGTGAGATGTACTATTACTGATAACTTAGAACTTCGTCAGTTGCCTTTTTTATGATCGAAGGTACACTTGTGCGCTCAAAAAAGCTTGCAGGTGTAAGCCAAAGGTAAAGAGATGGCCTATTTAGATTTTCATATTGTAAAAAGACTTCGTGACCAAATAGCCCAAGGTGGCAACCGTACAGCGTTGAAGCACAAAGTCGACAATGTATGGCAAGGTATTAGTTGGGAGCAGTTTGGACAGCAGATTGATACGCTTTCATTAGCGCTATTAGCCCAAGGGTTGAGAGTTCAAGATAAGATCGGTATCTTCTCAAATAATATGCCTCAGTGGACGGTGGCCGATTTTGCCTCTTTACAAGCTCGTCTTGTTACAGTGCCTATTTATCCAACAAATACTGCAGCGCAGTCTTCTTATATCATTCAGAATGCCGATGTGAAGGTCTTATTTGTCGGTGAGCAATCTCAGTTTGATGCGGCGGTTAGCCTGTTTGAAGAGTGCGAGCAGCTAGACATTGTTGTGGCTATGTCAGATGGCATCGACCTGCAAGGACACAGCTTTGCCGTATCTTGGAATGACTTCATGGCGCGTGGCGTTGAAGCACAACAAGCCGAACTTGATGTGCGTCTTGCTGATGCAAGCATGGACGACTTACTGACTCTTATCTATACCTCGGGTACCACCGGTCAGCCAAAAGGTGTCATGCTTGATTACTCTAATATTGGTTATCAGTTAGAGGGGCACGATGAGCGTCTAAGCTTAAGCCAAGATGATGTGTCATTATGCTTTTTACCTTTATCGCACGTATTTGAACGTGCTTGGACTTTCTACGTTCTCTATAAAGGTGCAACCAACTGTTATTTGCAAGACACAATGCAAGTACGTGATGCTCTAGGTGATGTGAAACCAACCGTAATGTGTGCGGTTCCACGCTTTTACGAGAAGATTTTCTCTGCGATTCACGAGAAGGTATCCAAAGCGCCATTTCTTCGTAAGGTGGTATTTACTTGGGCGGTGAATATGGGAGCTAAACTCTCGGTTTGTCACCAACAAGGGCGCACACCATCATTGATGCTGAAAAAAAGTCATGCGCTAGCCGATAAGCTTGTGCTATCTAAACTGCGAGCTCTACTCGGCGGTAACATCAACTTCATGCCATGTGGTGGCGCGAAGCTTGATGAAACCATTGGTCGCTTTTTCCATGCTATTGGCATCAATGTAAAACTGGGCTACGGCATGACAGAAACCACGGCGACGGTGTCATGTTGGGATGATCGTTGTTTTAATCCTGACTCTATCGGCATGTCTATGCCGGGCGCAGAAGTGAAAATTGGTGCTAAGGATGAAATTCTTGTCCGAGGCCCGATGGTGATGCGCGGTTACTATAAAATGCCCGAAGAAACTGAAAAAACATTTGATGAGCATGGTTTCTTAAAAACTGGCGATGCGGGCCATTTTGATGAGAATGGTAACCTGTTTATTACCGATCGTATTAAAGAGTTGATGAAAACATCAGGCGGCAAGTACATTGCACCGCAAGTGGTAGAAGGGGCGATCGGCAAAGATCACTTTATTGAACAAATTGCCGTTATTGCTGACACGCGCAAATTCGTTTCTGCATTGATTGTCCCTTGTTATGACTCGCTAGAAGAGTATGCAAAAGAACTGAATATTAAGTATCACGATCGCGTTGAATTGATTAAGCATCACCAAATTGTGGAGATGCTGGAGAAGCGCGTGAATGGGCTGCAACAAGAGTTGGCTAAGTTTGAACAAGTGAAGAAGTTCAAACTGTTACCCAAAGCATTTTCTATGGATGATGGCGAACTGACACCGACTCAAAAATTGCGTCGTAAAGTTATCAACGACAAGTATCAAGATGAAATCGAAGAAATGTATACTGAAAAGCCTAAAGATAAGTAGTTTTTAGGTGAGATAAATGCTCAGTTGTTTGAAAATCCCTCTACGAATGTGATTGCATTTTTAGGGGGATTTTTTATATCTGATGATTTATCGCAATGTGCGAGAGCGCACATCCCAACGATCTCTTTCTATGGGTTTATTATGTGATTTTTTATTATTAAGTGCTTTTTTTTATTCGCTTTCTAGTTGTTAAGGCTGTTTTTTCGATTTTATTTGGTTTTTGTTTGATGGTTGTCTGTTTGATGCTGGTTGTTTCCACTATTGCTTATTAGTGGGTGTTAGACCGAGTGATAATAAAGCGTTAAAGTTGTTTCGTATTACTGATTGTTGTTATCACGACAGACAGTCATAGCCGAGAAAGTGAAAATATTTCGAATTAGGCTACGAATAAGCCCTAGACTATGTAAAACCAGCCCAACATGTTCACCAAATGTGATTGGAAACTGGTGAGGAGAGTAATATGACAACAAAACCTGAAACAGCAATGTTATCTGGCGCTGAGATGGTGGTGCAGTCTCTGATTGAAGAAGGTGTAGAACAAATCTTTGGTTACCCAGGAGGATCTGTACTTGATATTTATGATGCACTGCATGCTAAAACCGACGAAATTAAGCACGTATTAGTACGCCACGAACAAGCTGCTACTCATATGGCTGATGGTTATACCCGTTCTACCGGTAAGCCGGGTGTGGTTCTGGTCTGTTCTGGTCCTGGTGCGACCAATACCGTTACTGGTATTGCAACGGCCTATATGGACTCAATCCCAATGATTGTTATTTCTGGTAACGTACCAAATAACCTGATTGGTAACGACGCCTTCCAAGAGTGTGACATCGTGGGGGTATCACGCCCTATCGTTAAACACAGCTTCTTGGTTAAGAAAGCGGAAGATATCCCAGACGTCGTTAAAAAAGCATTCTATATTTCAACGACAGGACGACCTGGTCCTGTGGTTATTGATTTGCCTAAAGATATTCTCAATCCACAAATCAAGCTTCCTTATGACTACCCAGAAACGATTAAAATGCGTTCGTATAATCCAACGCTTACGGGTCATAAAGGACAGATCAAAAAGGCACTAAAAGCACTTCTTGATGCGAAAAAACCGGTCCTTTACGTCGGTGGTGGTGCGGTAATTTCTGAGGCAGATAAGCCGCTGTTAAAATTAGCAGAGGCACTGAATTTACCCGTGGTAAGTACCTTAATGGGGCTTGGCGCTTTCCCTGGTACCCATAAAAACGCCTTGGGTATGTTGGGTATGCATGGCTTGTATGAAGCCAACATGGCGATGCACAATGCAGACTTGATCTTTGGTATTGGCGTACGTTTCGATGACCGTACCACCAACAACTTAGACAAGTACTGCCCTGATGCGAAGATCATGCACATTGATATCGATCCATCTTCTATCTCGAAGAACGTGAAAGTGGATCTACCGATTGTTGGCTCTGCGGAAAAAGTACTAGAGAGCATGGTGAATCTGCTGGTTGAGCAAGGTGGAACCAATGACGCACAAGCGATGGAAAGTTGGTGGAGTGAAATCCAGCAATGGCAAGAACGCGATTGTTTAGCCTATGACAAATCTTCTGAGCGGATCAAGCCACAGCAGGTTATTGAAACACTGTATAAAGTAACCAATGGCGATGCCTATGTTGCTTCGGATGTTGGTCAACATCAAATGTTTGCTGCGCTATACTACCCGTTCTATAAACCACGTCGCTGGATTAACTCTGGTGGCTTAGGCACGATGGGCTTTGGTCTACCTGCCGGTATGGGCGTTAAGTTTGCCAAACCCAACGAAGAAGTCGTTGTTGTCACTGGTGACGGCAGTATCCAAATGAATATCCAAGAGCTATCAACTGCGTTGCAATACAATATTCCGGTTAAAATTATTAACCTTAACAACCGTTTCTTAGGAATGGTAAAGCAGTGGCAAGATATTGTTTATCAAGGTCGTCACTCTAACTCATATATGGACTCTGTTCCTGATTTCGCGGCGATTGCAGAGGCTTATGGTCATGTTGGCATGCGTATTTCATCTCCAGATGAATTGGAATCAGGCTTGGAAAAAGCATTAGCAATGAAAGATCGTCTGGTATTTGTCGACATCAGTGTTGATGACACCGAGCACGTTTACCCAATGCAAATAAAAGGCGAGGGTATGGATAACATGTGGCTAAGCAAAACGGAGAGAACATAATATGAGACACATCATTTCACTATTAATGGAAAACCAACCTGGTGCACTTTCTCGAGTGGTTGGTTTGTTTTCTCAGCGTGGCTACAACATCGAATCTTTGAATGTATCCCCAACGGATGATCCAACGCTTTCTCGTCTGAACGTGACCACTAATTCTAGCGAAATGCAGCTTGAACAAATCCAGAAACAGCTCCACAAGCTGATTGATGTACTTAAGGTACAAGAGGTCTCTGAGTTTGAGCATCTCGAACGTGAATTGTTGATGATCAAGGTACGAGCAAGCGGTTTTGCTCGTGCTGAAGTGAAACGTACCGCTGATATTTTCCGTGGCCAGATAGTCGATGTAACGGCTTCGCAATATACCGTTCAAATGGCGGGCACCAGTGAGAAGCTGGATGCTTTTATTCAAGCCTTATCTGAAGTAACCGAAGTGCTTGAAGTGGCTCGCAGTGGTGTTGTGGGGATCGCACGAGGTGAGCGAGCCTTAAAAGCCTAAGTTGACTCGTCCAGTATTGAGTAAATTGAAGGTGATTATTTGAAATGGTTATTTCGAATATAATGTGTTTTAGTCGCTTCTAAGCCGCTTCTAAGCCGCTTCTAAGCCGCTTCTAAGCCGCTTTTAAAAGCGGCTTTTATTTTGTTCATTTTCTAGGGTGCTATAATCGGTGCTCTCTTTTTTACCGAGCTAGTAATGCGAAACAAAAAAGCCATCTTAACATTACTGATCATCTCAATCACACTCTGTTCAGCGGTCGCTCTTTATTACTTACAGCGATACAAAGAAGTCAAACAGCAGAGTTTTGATTATTCGGCGATACAAGCTGTCCATCAGCTCGTGTATGCCAAACGAGATTATGACCTGATTAAGACCCAATTGGTCTCCGTCATGGGGTTGCTCAGTCACAGTCAGAGCCTTGTTAATTTTGCGATATCGCCATCTGAACAAACCAAAAGCTTACTCGAAGAGGTTTGGCAATCTGTACTTGTTAATCAGAAATGGTATCGACAGATTTATCTTTTAGACACCACTGGTCAAGAACGCGTTCGAGTCAATTACTCTGTAGACACAGGGAATGTCACGATCCCTCAACAGTTACAAGATAAGTCTGATTCCAACTATTTCCAACACGCTCAAGACCTAGAAAGCGAGCAGATTGGTGGTTGGGGGATTGAGCTTGATGCGGAGAATGGAGAGTTAACCTTCCCTTATATGCCTCCAATCCGTGTATTTACCCCCGTAGAAACCGCAGGTAAGCGAGTGGGGTATCTTGTTATTAACCTTGATATTATGGATTTATCGTCACGTATTAGCTTTTCTCCGGATAATGATCTTAGAGCGGAAGTACTTAATGAGGCTGGCTATTACATATCGAGTAGCGACAGCGGCAAGCTATTTGGTGACTCTATTCCAGAAAGAAAGTCGTACAACCTGAAGAACATCGCACCGAAGACATGGGAATTGATGTCGAATGAGCCGGCTGGACATGTTTTCGAAGATGGGAATTTGTTTGCGTTTAATACGGTTACGCTCGCTAACAATCAAAAGGCTCATCTGCTGATTCAACTTAATCAGGAGCAACTGATGAAGCGAGCTGAGCGCGACCTGAATGATCTCGTTCATGAAGAGATGATCGTTCTGTTTACGGTGCTGGTTTTTGCCTTTCCGTTTGCCTATTTTGTGACGCATTGTCGGCGTCGAAGTCTAGAGAGTAAGTTGGCACGCGCTGCATTAAGCGGGATGTCGGCCGTGATGATCTCTGATAAGCACCATCGAACTATGATGATCAATAGCGAATTTGAAAATATGACGGGTTACAGCAAAAGCCAAGTCATCGGGCATAATGCCTTGCAGTTACTTCTGGAAAACACCGATCAGGAGCTTTCTAGTGACTCAATTTGGCAAAACCTTGAGCAAGAAGTATGGGAAGCAGAGGTTCTGTGTAAGAACAAATATCGCATTCCATTTACTGCCATCATGAGAATTCAGGCGGTTCAAAACAACGCCGGAAGGATCAGCTACTATATAACATCCTTAGTGGATATTACCGTAAGAAAACAGCTTGAAGTTCGCCTACGTTTTTTAAGTGAGAGAGACTCTTTGAGCAACCTTTGGAACCGAAGAAAGTTCGAAGAACAGTTAGCGTACTACGCTCGATTAATTGAGCATTCTCCTAATGAAGCCACGACTTGTTTGGCTTTGGTTGATATCGATAACTTTAAGCGAATTAATGACGAGCTTGGTCACGATGAAGGTGATCGTGTGATAGCGGGTGTTGCTCAGCTCTTACAGAACAGCCTTCGCAGTACCGATTTCGTGGCTAGGGTAGGTGGCGAGGAATTTGCACTCCTGATGCCGCATACTTCATTGCCTGAAGCGAAGCGCATACTGGAACGCTTACGCATTGAGATAGAGCTAACCGCGGGCACTAAAGTAACAGTGAGCATCGGATTCACGGATTTGACGAGTAACACTACTCGTTCATACAAATGCGCGGATGTTGGGCTCTATCAATCGAAATCTTCTGGGCGTAATACCGTTTCTATGTATCCAAGTCATGCTGATGTTGCTTAACGTTTTATCGATCCGGCTTCTATGTTTTATTCGAAATCGCATTGTTGAGCGAGCGATATCACAAAATTCATACAGTTAGACTAAAGTCTAATGTCGGTACTAATTTGAGCTAAAATAAATGATAAGTAAACGACATTGTTTCAGATTGCATCACGCTAAGCCCTATACAAAATAGAGTGTTGAGCCGATGTAAAGGACGATACTGTTTGGCCCTTATCAATAATTTGACTGGCAGCCATCATGAAGTTCGCTGAAGCAAGAGTTTAAGGGATCATACTGTCTGGTTAAAAGAGGCGTGGTATGTTTGTCGATTTTTTAGTGAGGCTAACTATAGGTGCATTAGCGGTTCTTGGCTTTCAACTTAGCGCGTTGTATTTTTTACCTATGGTTGTACTGCTCAATACTCATCACAAAGAGTTTTTTGGGTGGTAGTTCTGTGAATCAAAAGGGTGTGCGCTTTTGTTTATGTTGACGGAGCTGCGCACTGGCCATTTAGGAACGTTTTTTTCATAAAAAAAGAGGGCCGAAGCCCTCTTTTCTATTTTATACGAATCGGTTCATTGTTATAGAACGTGAACAGATGCTGTATTTGTCGTACCAGAAGCAACTAGAGCACCAGATACCATCACTACGATGTCGCCTTTGTTACCTAGACCTGATTGTAGAGCAATCTCTTTACCGTTGATGTAGAAAGCGTCAGTGCTTTCAATTGAATCAACAAGAACTGGCTTAACACCTTTAGTTAGTACAAGCTGTGCAGCAGTCTTAGCGTTAGTCGTCAGCGCTAGAATGTTGGCTGTTGGGAAGTACTTACGTACTGAACGTGCAGACTTGCCGCCGTCAGTTGCTACCACAATTAGAGGAGCAGCTAGTTTTTCAGCTGTATCCACTGCGCCTTTACATACAGCTTCAGTGATGCGTAGACGTGGGCTGTCTAGACGAGAACCCAGTTCAGCTTTAAGAGCAGAATCAGTACGGTTTGCGATTTGAGCCATAATAGTCACAGCTTCAACTGGGTACTTACCTTTAGCCGTTTCACCAGAAAGCATTACTGCATCCGTACCATCCATGATTGCGTTCGCAACATCACCCGCTTCAGCACGAGTTGGACGTGGGTTGCTGATCATAGAGTCAAGCATTTGAGTTGCAGTGATAACCATCTTACGTGCGCGGTTACACTTCTCGATCATCATCTTCTGAGCGAAGATTACTTCTTCTGCTGGGATTTCAACACCTAGGTCACCACGAGCAACCATGATGCCGTCAGAAGCTTCAAGGATTGAATCGAAGTTATCTACACCTTCTTGGTTTTCAATCTTAGAAATGATGTGGATGCTCTCGCCGCCGTTAGCGTTTAGAAGTTCACGGATTTCTTTCACATCGTCTTCTTTACGGATGAAAGAAGCCGCTACGAAATCAACGCCTTGCTCACAGCCAAACTTAAGGTCAGCTTTGTCTTTTTCAGAAAGCGCTGGAAGTTGAACAGAAACGCCAGGAAGGTTAACACCTTTGTTTTCGCCTAGAGCACCGTTGTTAAGAACTTTACACTTAACTTCAGTGTCTGTGGTTGCGATAACTTCCATTTCGATCAGGCCGTCATCAACAAGAATCGTGTTACCCGCAGATAAGTCTTTCGCGAAACCTAGGTAAGTTACGGCTACTACGTCTTTGTTACCAACAACTGTAGCATCAGTTGTGAAAGTGAACTCTTGACCAGCTACTAGATCTACGTCGTTACCATCTTCAAGTTTGATAGTACGGATTTCTGGACCTTTAGTATCTAGAAGGATAGCAAGTTGCTCGCCTTTGTTTTCCATTACTTTACGGAAGTTCGCGATACGAGTGCCGTGCTCTGCGAAATCACCGTGAGAGAAGTTAAGACGCATAACGTTCATGCCAGCATCTACTAGTTCAGTTAGCTTCTCTACAGATTCAGTTTTAGGGCCAATCGTACATACGATTTTGGTCTTTTTCATGGAAGGTACTCTCCGGTAAGTATTGTTACAATTTCAAATTTATTTAAGTTCTGAAGAATTGGTCCGCTACATCAACATTTTGTGCCTGTTGTGTAAAAGCGCGGGACTTCCAATATGTCCTTCAGAGTTGTAAGTCTTTCATCAATTTTAGTCATTTTATGACCAAAATATTTTGATTCAATATCGGTTTTCTGTGACTTACCCCACTATATAGGTGGTAAGTTGCAAAAAAATAACAGTCAGTTTTGTAATTTTTTTTCTTTTCGGGTGCGGATTCTACCACCTAATGAGTTCAATATCACGGCTTAACAATTGTCTTAGGACAAGGTTTTATCGCTATTTATTAATTTTTTGGATCGAAATAAATGGACTAAATAGTTTCGTTGTAACTATAATAAGTTTCACATCGAAACATTATGGTCTTTTATAAATGTCGAAACGAAACACTCAGCTCAGAAGACATGCAATTTCACAGCTAGTGAACGAAAAGGGGGAGGTTAGTGTTGATGAGTTATCCGCTAAATTCGAAACCTCTGAAGTCACTATTAGAAAGGATTTGGCGTCTTTGGAAACAAACGGTCAACTCTTACGCCGTTATGGTGGTGCGATTTCGTTACCGAAAGAAGTGGTCAACGAAGAGTTGGGTTATAAGGTTTCGAATCGAAAGGTTTTGTTGGCAAAAGCCGCTGCAGATTTAATTCGCGACCATAACCGTATTGTGATCGATAGTGGTAGTACTACGGGGGCCCTAATTCAGCAGCTTAATGCCAAGCGTGGTTTGGTTGTTATGACCAACTCATTGCACGTTGCGAATGCGCTTAATGAGCTTGAAAGTGAGCCGACGTTATTGATGACTGGCGGCACGTGGGATACCCATTCGGACTCTTTCCAAGGCAAAGTCGCAGAGTCGGTGCTTCGCGCTTACGATTTTGACCAACTATTTATTGGGGCTGATGGTATCGACCTTGATAGAGGCACAACCACGTTTAACGAACTGGTTGGCCTGAGCAAAGTAATGGCTGAAGTATCACGAGAAGTGATCGTGATGGTTGAGTCGGAAAAAGTGGGACGAAAGATCCCGAACTTAGAGCTGGCATGGGAACACATTGACATCTTAATTACCGATACAGACTTGGGCGAAGAATCTAAAGCAAGTATCGAATCACATGATGTTCGCGTGATCCTGACTGATCCAGCGTAAAAACAAATTTAAATATTATGCATTTCCCTTCCTATAATTGATCTTAATAAAGATATGGCCTTTGCTTGCTGCCAATAGGAATAAAACAACATTGATGGAGTGAAACTATGTGTGGAATTGTTGGTGCAGTAGCACAGCGTGACGTCGCCGAAATCTTGGTCGAAGGCCTTCGCCGTCTAGAATACCGTGGCTACGATTCAGCAGGTGTTGCTGTTGTTGATACCGAATCGAACCTAACTCGTGTGCGCCGCCTAGGTAAAGTACAAGAGCTCGCTGACGCGGTAGAAGAGCAACAGGTGATTGGCGGTACCGGTATTGCTCATACACGTTGGGCGACACACGGTGAACCGTCTGAAGCGAACGCACATCCACACATGTCGGGCGATATTGCCGTGGTACACAATGGTATCATCGAAAACCACGAAGCACTGCGCGCTCTGCTGCAAGAACGTGGCTACGTGTTTACTTCACAAACGGATACCGAAGTGATTGCTCACTTAGTGGAGTGGGAACGTCGCACTTCAGCTTCTTTGCTTGAAGCGCTACAGAAAACGGCAAAACAGTTAGACGGTGCTTACGGTACGGTTGTTATTGATCGCAAAGATCCTAGCCGTATTGTTGTGGCCCGTTCTGGTAGCCCTATTGTGATCGGTTTTGGCGTCGGTGAGAACTTTCTTGCCTCTGACCAGTTAGCGCTGCTAAGCGTCACTCGTCGCTTTATGTACTTAGAAGAGGGCGATGTGGCTGAGGTAACTCGTCGTGATGTGACGGTATTTGATGTCGCGGGCGAGCGTGTTGAGCGTGAAATTGTTGAATCAAACGTAGAACACGATGCCGGTGATAAAGGCCAATATCGTCACTTCATGCAGAAAGAGATCTTTGAGCAACCCACTGCGTTAATCAACACGATGGAAGGTCGTATCTCTGACTCATCAGTTATCACTAACGCGATTGGCGTTAAAGCGGAAGCGATCCTAAGCAAGGTTGAACATGTGCAGATCATCGCATGTGGTACGTCTTACAATTCAGGCATGGCGGCGCGTTACTGGTTTGAGTCTTTAGCTGGTGTAAGCTGTGATGTCGAGATCGCCTCTGAATTCCGCTATCGTGATTTCGTTGTTCGCCCGAATAGCCTACTGGTGACTCTGTCTCAGTCTGGGGAAACCGCGGATACGCTAGCTGCGCTTCGTCTTGCAAAAGAGAAGGGTTACATGTCAGCAATGACCATCTGTAACGTTGCGGGTTCTTCGCTGGTTCGTGAATCTGATTTTGCCTTCATGACTCGCGCAGGCACAGAGATCGGCGTGGCTTCGACGAAAGCCTTCACCACTCAACTCGCCGCAATGCTGATGATGGTCACGTCAATGGGTCGCCTACAAGGTCGCATCAATGAACAGAAAGAAGCAGAGATCGTCCAAGCACTTCATCAACTGCCAGCTGATATCGAGAAAGCACTCGCGTTTGACAAAGAGATAGAAGCGCTAGCACCTGATTTTGCTGATAAGCACCACACACTGTTCTTGGGGCGTGGTGAGTTCTACCCAATCGCAATGGAAGCATCTCTTAAACTGAAAGAGATCTCTTACATCCACGCAGAAGCATACGCAGCGGGTGAGCTTAAGCATGGTCCTTTGGCGCTTATCGATGCCGATATGCCTGTGGTGGTTATTGCACCAAGCAACGACTTACTAGAGAAGCTGAAATCGAACGTTGAAGAAGTACGTGCTCGTGGTGGACTACTTTACGTATTCGCTGATGAAGACGCTGGCTTTGAAAGCGATGAGAACATGAAGATCATCAAGATGCCTCACGTTAGTGAGGTAATAGCACCTATCTACTACACCGTCCCGATGCAGCTGCTTTCTTATCATGTCGCGCTAATCAAAGGTACCGACGTTGACCAACCTCGTAACCTTGCGAAAGCAGTAACGGTTGAGTAAGTCTAGATTATCTGAGAAGTAGATAATAGAAAGCCCATCTCGTGATGGGCTTTTTGTGTCTGTAGCTTAAAGCAGTGGCGTCATTAAGCGCTCAGTGCTTGCTCTAGATCAGCCAAGATATCATCAATGTGTTCAATACCTACTGAGAGGCGAATCATCTCTGGTGATACTCCAGCTTGTTTCTGTTCAGCTTCGCTTAGTTGACGGTGTGTCGTCGAAGCAGGGTGACAAGCGAGAGATTTCGCATCACCAATGTTGACCAAGCGTTTGAAGATTTGCAGTGCATCGTAAAAACGAACCCCGGCTTCGTAACCATCTTTTAAGCCAAAAGATAAAATCGCAGATGGTTTACCCTGCATGTACTTTTCGGCGAGTGGGTAGAATTCTGAATCAGGTAGGCCAGCGTAACTCACCCAACTGACTTTCTCGTGTTGCTTAAGGTATTCAGCTACTTTCAAGGCGTTCTCTGTGTGTCGCTCCATACGCAGCGATAGCGTCTCCAAACCTTGCATCAGCATGAAAGCATTCATGGGTGACAGTGCAGCACCTGTATTGCGTAGGGGAACGGTTCTAGCACGACCAATAAACGCAGCCTCACCAAAGGCCTCGGTATACACCACACCATGGTAAGAAGGCTCTGGCTGATTAAATACAGGGAAGCGGTCCTTGTGCTGTGCCCATGGGAATTTGCCTGAATCGACAATCACGCCACCTAACGTTGTACCGTGACCACCCACGTATTTGGTTAGTGAATGCACCACGATGTCGGCCCCAAAATCGATAGGTTTACACAGCACGGGTGTGGCCACCGTGTTATCGACAATCACAGGCACACCTTGTGCGTGAGCAAGTTCTGCAACACGCTCTAAGTCGATAATATTACCTGCTGGGTTACCAATACTTTCACAGTAAACCGCCTTGGTTTTTTCATCGATCAGCGCTGCTAAGCTTTCTGGTTTGTCATCTTTAGCAAAGCGAACTTCAATCCCTTGGTTTGGCAGCATGTGAGCAAATAGGGTGTAAGTACCGCCGTAAAGCTGAGGTGTTGAAACTATGTTGTCACCGATTTGAGCCAATGTTTGAATCGCATAGTTGATTGCTGCACTGCCCGCACTCACGACCAAACCCGCAATCCCACCTTCTAAGGCAGCCATACGTTTTTCTAGCACATCATTGGTTGGGTTCATTATGCGAGTGTAGATATTACCTGGTACCGCAAGGTTGAAGAGGTCAGCACCGTGTTGTGCATCATCGAATTCGTAAGCAACGGTTTGGTAGATTGGTGTGGCAACCGATTTGGTTGTTGGATCAGTTTCGTAGCCGAAGTGAATCGAGAGTGTTTCGTCTTTCATGAGTCTTCCCTGAACGATTGAATAGTCTGTGTACTTTTTTTATATTGCCGATTTTTTTATAAAAGAAAAGCATCTTTAGTCAAATAGAGGGAACTCGATGAGAGAGTCAGATTGTTGAGCGAGAAGGTGCAGAGCTAGAAAAGCAAAAAGCCAGAGCAGTGTAAACTGTTCTGGCTTTTCTAATTTGGTGGCCCTCCCAGACTCAATTTTTAACATTAACTTATTGTAAATTATAATATTATTTTGTTCTTGTTTTTATTGTTGGTACATTTAGTGGTACATTGCGTTTTAGGTACAACAATCCATAAATTACACTTAGRACAATTTGAAATATTAATTATGTTTAATATTTCAGTGTTTAAAGAGCCCTAGAGCTTTTGTTGCACTTTGTACGCTAATCACAACTTGTCATTATTCATCACTTTAATTACATGCTTTTCTATTTCGGTGCATCTTTTTTGTGATAATTCAGGTAAAAGCTTCACATCAACCTTTAGCGCTACAGTAACGCTTTGTATGCTGCTACCTTTACTTGATCACAGACCGTAGGATTTCTAGTTAATTCGAGTAACCTAACTTTAAGGGTATAGATTATATCTTTGTATTCAAAGTGCCCTTTCTCACCGTAGATTTGATAGCTGAGTTCCCCTTTCTGTGTGGCTGCTTTTGAGGCTAAGTATTGCTCGTAGTTGATATGATCCTTGTTACTAAAGAATGATGTGAAGCTGAGCAAAAAAAACGGAGTCAATTCAATGAAGCCAGTTAATTTTGTTTTGTCTTTTTTCGAGAGTCTTGAGCATCGCCGAATCAGGTTCATATCTTCTAAATCCTTCAGCCGATCACTCACTTTATAGGTGTTTGTACCGAGTTTATCCGCTATCCATTTTCCTCCTATAGGGACTCCACCAATCATTAAATCAAAGTTCTTTGCTAACAACATAGTGACAATAATTAGGTTCTGGGTGCGCTGCTGGCGAAACCCCAACTCTTGAGCTTTTTTCTCTATGTATTGGTAAATGTTGTCGTACTCAACTAGTGATGCCCCCATAAAGTGGGTCTGTCTTGTTGACTCACTGAGGGGGTGAGAGGGTAGAACATAGATCTCAGAGTTTGGTTCAAAGGGCTTTGTCATTGGTTGGAAATCAGCCCATGAGTTGAGTTGGATAAGTGATGAGGGAGTATGTTGTCTACGCGTAAATCTACCATCTGTTTTTTGGCTATCAGTAAGTACTAAAAACTCATTTTGACGATCAAATGGATTAATGAAGTTGTGCAACGGATGTTGAGAAACTGCGGTTTCTTTTAAGTTGTTTTGGGAGGCTTCATTGTTGAACATTGAGTAATTTTCCACGTTTTTTCGATTTTGCTAGATATACCATTATAAATTTATTCTTCCAACTTGATTGATTTTTATGTAAAAAATATTTTTTAATAGTCTTGTCTTATGTGAGTAAATGAGGATGCGTTGGGTTGTTGTGGCGTGATGGTTTGCTGTTGAAGTCGTGGGCATTATCGAGCTCTCTCTTCATTAACTAGAACAATGGATTGTCATTTAATTTGTAACTTACTTGGATTCGAGAGTGGGGAGAGGACATCGATTTTCCGCAGTTCAGTGCCTAGGTGTTGATGGTTAACTAGCACTTGCCCCTTTAGATGGACAGGAAATTCATACGTAGCAGTTTTTTGCATTGTCTGTCTGGTTAGTATTATTACAGTCATATCTACCATACCTATTCACCCATTACATCGACATATTACCCTCTACTGAGTCACCCCTAGTGACTCACAGTACGCAATTAAAATTAACGACACAGACCTATCTATGAACCTAAACACAGGAGTAGATAGGAATGAATGTACGTTCTAGAAAAAACAAAAACCTCAGACTAACCACCAAGAAAACGTTTCTGGGTAGACCTATCCAGACCGAGCACGGTCCACTCTATCTCGACTACTTAGAGAAAATGCACAATACGATTGATATCGCATTGGACGAGTATCCTCGGTTGATGGCTATTCGCGTGGATTTGAGGTTTCCTAAGCTAAGGAAAAATGAAATGAGCGGTAATGTGATGACCGATTTTTTACGCTCATTACAGTCGCAGATTGATCACTCCGGAAAACGAAAGAAAAGAGAAGGGAGTGTTAGGGTGCACCCCTGTAAAGTGCGGATTGCTTGGGTGAGGGAACGCTCTAGCTCGATAAACGACCACTATCACCTAGTACTCATGTTCAACAAAGATAGATTTAACTGGTTGGGGAAAACTCAAACGCAACAGGAGAACTTAGGCTCTTTTATCGTAGAGGCATGGGCGAGGGTGGCCGGTGTCGACTACGAAGAAGCTAATGGATTAGTCCATTTTTCAAAGCGAAAGAATAGCGACAGTGTGGTCATCCACCGCTTGAATTGTAACTCTGATGCGTTTGATGATGCGTTTGATGAGTTCTTCAAGCACATTAGCTATCTAGCAAAAGAGAACACTAAGCACTTTGGTAGCGGTAGACGAAATTTCGGACATAGCCATAAGTAGCTTAAAAAAAACGGTAGTCACAGTTCCTGTGGGAATAACAACAAACCACAGGAACCAATCATGACTCATCAACTCAACGTGGCTCATCAAAGAGCCCACACTATCACTCATGACAGAACCTTCAATGGGAAACCACTCTACTACTTTGAGGATGGTCTCGTCCTCGAATACCTAGAGGAGATAGACCGAGTGCTGACTGAAGCACTAAACAAATATCCAAGAATCTATGCTGTTCACATCAACCTAAACCTACCGAGTGACTTCGGGGGAGATTACCTAACGGTGTTTGCCCATTTCTTTCGTATTTTAGAATCGGAGACTAATGAGCTCTGTAAGGACAAATACACCGATAGAACTTATCGATACCAGCAAACGGTTATTCGCTATATCTGGACGAAGGCGAGTGAGTCCACCAGCGATCACCATCATCTTATCTTGCTCTTTGATAGGGATCTCTTTCAAAACTTAGGCACTGGTCGAGAGGGTTGGGGTCGATTTCTCTACAAAAAAGTGAGGAAGGCATGGGATAGCGTGGTTGAAGCATATTACCGCCAACCATGCTCTGGATTAGGCTACTCTCCTACGAATGAAGGTTTTGAGCTGTTGTCTGACGCTGAAGTGTTCCCGTTGCAGTTAAACGAGTTCTTCTATCGAATCAGTCGTCTCGCGAAGCCCATTACCAACTTGAACGATCACCGAAACAAGAGCTTTGGTTGCAGTCACGACTGACCTTAAAAAAATACAACGCGAGCAATGCCTATGTCATTCACACACAAAAAGGCATTACTCATGGCGAATAGAACCTACCTCCCAAGCATTACTCTTGATAGAACTTTTGAAGATTACCCGCTGTATTACAGCGACAAGGGGTTATACGAGTCAGCACTGACCTCAATGGTCGATGTTTTTGAACAGGCACTCAGTCAGTTTGACATCGCTCTTGCTACACGTTTGGACTTGTTTTTGCCAGAAGACCATCAAGATACCGACCTCAGTATCCTCAACGATTATTTTAATCTGCTTAAAGAAAAGCTTGATACGGATTCTCTGTTCTATGTATGGCGTAAGCGGGAAGACAAGGTGCCATCCCACAACTATCGTGTGATGCTGTTTACTGACTATAGCCAGCACTTTGGTCCCGCTATTTGTTGGGACAAGCGCAACGAATTGGTTGAGCACCTTAAAACGGCTTGGCAAGAAGCGATAGAAAAGCACTACAGCGGCAAAGCGCGTTCATTGGTGTTTCTCAATGACCGAGGGAACTATGGCTTGGGGACACGCTGTAGAAATAAAGACACGAACATCAAACGCACGGTCTTTCATCGCATGAGCAGTCTTGCTGAAGCATGGAAAGAGCAGCGTTACTTCTTTGGTTCTAGCTTGGAATAGACCGACTGCATTTTTTTACAATGGCGGCTTATCACATGGGTATATACAAAGCAGGAGACGATTCCCAGTGAAAATGAAATTTCTACGACTTAAAGACGTGATGTCACTAACAGGGCTAGGCCGCTCCACTATCTATAAATTCATGGCTGATGAAACCGACTTTCCGAAGAGTGTCCCACTCGGTGGACGAGCAGTGGCCTGGCTAGAAAGTGAAATCGAAGAATGGATGGAGCAACGTCTAGCACTGCGAGACAACCAAGAATCCTTTCAGTAATACAAACATCAACTGGGCGCAGGCTAAGCAAAGTCATGCGCCCTTTTTAATTAGAGAGAGATAAAAAATGAGTTATTCAATTTACGTAGATGGCGCAGCCCCACTTAATCTGGATCCGCGCACTTCAAACATAATTTATAACTTTATAAACGTTTAGCTGAGCCATTAACCATGGTAGTCCATGCAGTACACAGGATTTATTTAAAAGATATATGCAAGTCAGGAAAATAAAAATAAGTGATGCTCAGTCAGTGCTAGACCTCATGTATCAATTAGATAGTGAGTCAAAGTTTATGATGCTAGAAGAGGGCGAGAGAACGACTACTCTTGAGCAACAGATTAAATCCCTAGAGTCTTTTAATCAGAGTGGTTCGAAGGTAATGTTCGTTATTCAAGATGGACATGAGATTTGTGGCTTTGTTGCTGGTGTTGGTGGTACATATAGGCGAAACCGACACTCGATGCATTGTATTATGGGTACTAAGCAGTCAGCATCCGGTAACGGTTATGGCAGACTACTATTGGAGTATCTAGAAAACTGGGCTTTAGGCTATGAGTTTACCAGAATGGAGTTGACGGTCATGTGTCACAATGAAAAGGCTGCTCATATTTATCTGAAACATGGCTTTAAGATCGAAGGTACTAAGCGTAATTCTTTAATAGTTGATGGTCAGTATGTCGACGAGTTTTATATGTCAAAGTTATTTCATATATAGTCCGAACGGTGATCCTTGAGATAAATATAGCCTTTGTAATGTGTCAGATGCATCGCCTCCTCTGATATAAACTGTAAATGTGTATTTCCACTAGTTGCTCCTGATTTCTCATAGTACGTGACTTTATTCAGGTTACGTATAGATAGCTTGGTAACTTTGATCGGCGTGTAGTGGGTTAGTTTTACATTGTCGATGGCAACACTAATGGTTTTGACCTTCTTTGTGAAAGTGTAGTTTGTTACGGATACTATTTGTCAGCTGTTCCTAAGCTCATTAATCAGCACCTGCTTAGTCATAATGTTTACAGAACTTAAACTTAGTACATGTGATTCTGACGTGGTGCATGGAGGGGGCATTCGAGTCAGTTGAGCTCGCTGATGACTTTTTCGATGAATGCTTGGCGGACGGGATCTTTAAACTCTGAGTTCCATAATAAGCCTACAGACCACTCAGCGTCCTCACCAGAGAGCGGAACAAAACGGATCTCTGGTTGGCTGATACGGGCGACACTTGCTGGAATGATCGTATAACCCAAACGAGCAGAGACGAGTGCAAGTACAGTGATTATGTCGTCTGCCTCTTCAATCACAACAGGGCGCTGTTGGGCTTCCCACAAGTAAGCGCTGATATGTTTGTTCATTGTTGGGTTCTTTCCTTGACTCAAAGCGAGATAGTTGTGGTGGCTTAAGGATGCCCACAAGTTATCTTCATCGATATTTTCTTTTTCGTGAATGGCTATGGCTAGTCGATCAGAAAACAACGGAATTGCGTTTAGTGGTGGTGTTACAGGTAGTCGATCAAATCCTAATTGTAGATTGCCTACAGTGAGTTCTTCCACTAATTTGTGTGATGGGTAGTCATTCAAACTAACATGTACGTTTGGGTGGTCTTGCTTAAACTGAGCAATATAGTTTGGTGCTTCGTGAAATGATGAGATTCCAAAGCCGATATTTAGATGCCCAGAAGTCCCTTCTGCAACAAATGCAGCCAGAGTTCTAAATGACTCAAATCCTTTCAATATGCGCTTTGCTTCAGGTAGTAAGATTTTTCCCATAGGGGTTAGTTCTGCGCCATGTCGACCACGATCAAATAATTCAACATTTAGCTGTTCTTCGAGGCGTTTTATCTTTTTCGTTAGCGCAGACTGTGTGATGTATAGGTGTTCCGAGGCTACGCGGAAGTTCTTGTCATCGGCAAGTTGGCAAAAAGTGCGAAGTAAATCTGTATCCATTCCGGTTTGGAATCAAAAATTGAATTTGTTTCATTATAACTAATCATTTGTCTCTTTTATAGTCAATTGCAAATACGGACACCCAAAGGGTGAGATACCACAAAGAGGCTAAGTTGTAGGCAAGTAGTCCTGCATAAAATGATTTAGCTGTGATAACTCTCGATACAAGTGTCTGATGCTCTTTTTAGATTGCGATTTCGAGGGTTAGCATGAGCTGAAGTTAAAACTCCCGAGTTAAGCCAAGGACAACTTGAAACAAAATCTAAGAAAAAGATTAAGCAAGATAACTCACGATGAGTTCTCTGAATAAAAAACCCTACTCTTCGCTCTAACAATACTTTTATAAGATGAGTCGGATCCAATAATGTGGAAGGAAATACTATGAAAAAAACACTAATGAGCCTAACAACCGCGTCTATTCTTGCTGCCGGCGCAGTCAATGCTGCTGATTACAAGCTAACAGTCCCTCATGTAACGAGTACTGACGGCTATAACCACCAGTCATTACTAGTTTTCAAGAACTTCGTTGAATCGCGCTCGAATGGTCAAATTGAGGTAGATATCTACCCATCAGGCCAGCTGTGTTCAAATGCAAAAGAGTGTATTGCCGGTGTGCAAGCAGGTATGTTTGATTACTTCCAAACAACCATTCCTGAGCTAGGTAACTACTGGCAACCTGTTGGCGCATTTGACCTACCTTACATGCTACCAAATGACCGTGTAGCAGAGTGTGTTTATGACAACGAAAAATTCATCGGTGATGTTCGTGGTGAGCTTCTGAAAAAAGCACCAAACGTTCGCTTGATGGCGGTTTCTAACTCTGGTGGTTGGAGAAACATCGCAACAACTAGCAAGCAAGTTAAGAGCCCTGAAGACGTGAAAGGTCTTAAACTGCGTACCGTACCTGCAAAAGTACAGCAAGAGCTAGTGACAGCGCTTGGCGGTGCACCAACGCCTATCGCTTGGCCTGAAGTATACACTGCGCTTTCGACAGGCATGGTTGATGGTACTAAGAACGGCGTTGTAGACATCATCATGAACAAATTCCACGAAAGCCTTGGTTACATGATCCTTGATGGTCATGGCTACATGGGTGGTGCATGGGTATTTAACGACCGTAAGTTCAAGTCATTCCCTGATGGTCTGAAGAAAGTGGTTATTGACGGTATCGCTGCACAAAACCAATACCTACGCTCATATCCAAAACACAAAGAGTACTCAGCGTATGAAGAGTTCAAGAAAGCTGGCGGTGTAATTTACAACCCAAGTGCAGCTGAAAAAGACGCGTTTAAAGCGGCGGCTGCTCCAGTGAAAGTGTCATTCTTGAAATCAGCAGGGGCAGAAGGTCAGAAATGGCTTGAGCGTTTTGAGAACGAAATCAGAACCTGTGAAGCAAACATTCAAGCTGACTACGATATTCAGTTTAACTAATTTGCCAGCGTATCTTTGATACGCAGTAAATCAGGGTGCACTTCCCTAATGTGCGCCCAAACCAATCACCTCGGTGAAATGACCTAAGTTGATAAAGCCAAGCCTGATAGAACAAGGCAGAGCAACAAACTCATCAACAAAGTTTTTCGTGATTTAGTCCTAGTGTGATTCACATCAGCGATGTGATTGGGATCTTTTTGCCCAAATTTTGGAAGCCGCCCTAATGAAACTTGTCCAAACCCCAAATGGCTTTACGATCAGCCATAAAAACAGAACAGTATTTGAACACTCTGAAAAAAGCCCTGCGTTGTATCTAGGCATTGGTCAAGGCACCTTTGATATGTACCGCGGCAACTTTGATATTTCCGATTATGTTTCAGAGCGTTTACCGCTTAAGAAATTCTCAATTTCTGAAAACTCAGACGATGTAGTCGTCATCTTCTCTGTTGATGGCGAGGCTGCATTAGAAATGCGTCTGTTTGAGACCGCTGAAACTCGTCTAAAAGCCGAGTTTACAGCCCTTGATGATAAATTTAACCGTTTCTGGATCCGTGTAGCGGCGACAGAAAACGAAGCTGTTTACGGATGTGGTGAGCAGCTAAGTTACTTAAACCTTCGCGGTAAGAACTTCCCTCTATGGAGTTCAGAGCCTGGCGTTGGTCGTAACAAGAACACATACACCACCTGGCAGGCAGATGTAAAAGATAAAGCTGGTGGCGATTACTACACGACTAACTACCCTCAGCCGACGTTTGTGTCAGACAAGAAGTATTTCTGTCATCTAGAGACAACGGCGTACGCTGATTTTGACTTCACGCACTCTGATTACCATGAGTTGCAGTGTTGGAATATTCCTGAGTATCTATTGCTTGATGCAGAAGAATCATTCCCTGCATTAATGACCAACATTACTGACGTGTTTGGTCGTCAGCCAGCCTTACCTGAGTGGGTCTACAACGGGGTTATTTTAGGCATTCAGGGTGGTACTGAAATCACCCTAAACAAAGTTGCTGCAGCGCGTAAAGCGGGTGTAGAAGTTTCAGGTGTTTGGTGTCAAGACTGGCAAGGCATCAAGATGACTTCGTTCGGTAAGCGTTTGCAGTGGGATTGGAACTGGAACGCTGACCTTTACCCTGAGCTAGATACGAAGATCCATCAAATGAAAGAGGATGGTGTCCGTTTCCTCGGCTACATCAACCCGTATGTTTTAGAAGACTTCCCTCTGTATGAAGAAGCATTCGAAAAAGGTTATTTAGCAACAAAAGAAGACGGCTCAAAATACGTGGTCGACTTTGGTGAGTTCTACTGTGGTGTGGTTGATTTCACGAATCCTGAAGCCTGCGAATGGTACAAAGGCGTCATTCAAACCAACATGATCGACTTTGGTCTCGATGGCTGGATGGGTGACTTTGGTGAGTATCTGCCAACAGACTGTTCGCTGCACAACGGCGTCAGCGCCGAAATTGAACACAATAAGTGGCCTTATCGCTGGGCGAAAGTGCAACATGAAGCGATTGAAGAGGCGGGTAAAACTGACGACATTCTGTTCTTCATGCGTGCAGGTGCGACGGGTATGCAAGGATACTGTCACGCACTATGGGCAGGCGACCAGTCGGTTATTTGGGAGAAGGACGATGGTCTAGCGTCAGTCATTCCAGCAGCTTTGTCAGCTGGCTTAATGGGCAACGGTATCAGCCACAGTGACATTGGTGGATACACCACACTACATGGCAATACACGATCGAAAGAGTTGTTCCAACGCTGGGCTGAAATGGCGGCATTTACTCCAATTATGCGTAGTCATGAAGGTAACCGACCGGATGATAACCATCAGTTTGATACCGATATTGAGACTCTGACTCATCTTGCTCGTATGACGAAGATTTACAAACACCTTAAGCCATATATCAAGTCAGCAGTGGAAGAGAACGCAGCCAAAGGTATGCCAGTGCAGCGCCCGCTGTTCATGCACTACGAGCAGGACTCTGAAGCGTACCAAATTCAATACCAATACTTATTTGGTCGCGACCTATTGGTCGCTCCGGTATACAACCAAGGTGAACAGGTTAAAGAGCTTTACCTGCCTGAAGATGAATGGGTGCACGTATGGAGTGGTGAAACCTTCAATGGCGGTTGGATCAAAGTCGACGCGCCTATTGGTCAGCCTCCGGTGTTCTACCGCAAGCAGTCAAAAGATGCGCAGCTATTGGCCGCGATTAAGAGCATCTAGCTAAGTACCTAATTCACTTAGCTAACTTAATAATAAAACAATAACTCAGTGCCTCCAGAAATGGAGGTACTCCCCAAATTCGTTTGAACAAAATCTGGAATAACTATGTCTGATCTAATCCTAAACAGTAAAGAGTCATTTGTAATGGACTCAATTGAGGGCACGCTTTACACCAGTACGCGTGAAAACTTAACCTTCCTCGACTTTGATAATGACATCAAAGTAGTAGCGCGAAGCGACTGGAACAAGGACAAAGTCGCCCTTATCTGTGGTGGCGGCTCTGGCCACGAACCTGCTCACGCGGGCTTTGTGGGTAAAGGGATGCTGACTGCTGCGGTATGTGGCGATTTGTTTGCGGCACCAAGTGTCGATGCGGTGCTCAATGCTATTTTGCATGTCACTGGTGATGCGGGCTGTTTGGTCATTATCAAGAACTACACAGGCGACCGTTTGAACTTTGGTTTAGCTGTAGAGAAAGCCAAAGAGATGGGTCGAAAGGTAGACCTGATTGTCGTTGGTGATGACATATCTATTCCGGGCAACCCTCAGCCACGTGGTATTGCGGGTACATTGTTCGTACAAAAAGTCGCGGGTTATGTTGCTGAAAGCGGTGGTTCGCTGGAAGAAGTGAAGCAAGCTGCGATTGAAGCTCATGATAAAACCGCGTCTATTGGCGTCGCGCTAACTAGCTGTTCACTTCCGGGTGAAAGCAATGACCGTATTGCGCAAGGAAAAGCAGAGCTAGGTTTGGGTATTCATGGTGAAGCGGGTATCGAAACCATCGACCTACCAAAGGCAAAAGCGCTTGTTTTAACTATGGTCAGCAAATTAGTGGAAGCGAAGCCAACCGCAGACAACGCCATTTTGATCAACAACTTAGGTGGCTTGTCACCTATCGAGATGAATATTGTCGCGAAAGAGGTAATGGAATCTTCGCTAGGTAAAAAAGCGAAATTCATCGTCAGTGGCGCATTGATGACTGCGATTGATATGAAAGGCTTCTCGATCTCTAGCATCCAGCTTACTGATAGCATTAGTAAGGCGTTAGTTTCTCCTGTCGAAACCGCTGCTTGGCCTGGTGTTGTCGCTCGCCGCGAAGTTCCAGTCACACAGTGTCAAAACCAGATCTCTAAGAAAGCATTCACTGCTTCGCACGATGATGAAACCGCACTTGTGTTGACCAAAGTATGTCAGTCAATCATCGACATTGAAGCTGAACTAAACCACTTAGATTCGATTGTAGGTGATGGCGATACTGGCTCTACGTTTGCCGCTGGTGCTCGTAACATTTTGGCTCAACTTGAGGCGAAACAGCTTCCTCTGCAAGATAAAGCCAAGCTACTGACCACGATTGCTGATTGTTTAACGTCGGTGATGGGTGGCTCATCAGGTGTATTGCTGTCGATTATGTTCACTGCCGCTGGTCGAGACTTTGAATTGAATGGCTCACTACCTAAAGCACTGCAAGCAGGTTTAGGCCAGATGATGGCTTACGGTGGCGCGAAACCAGGTGATCGCACCATGATCGACGCACTCTATCCTGCGCTAGAGGTTTGGGCTGACAAGGGCTTTAACTCAGCTATTGAAGCGGCTAAAGCAGGTGCTGAATCAACCGTTGCCATGACCAGTGCTAAAGCGGGGCGCTCTTCTTACCTAAACAGCGACAGCTTAACAGGTACCAAAGATCCAGGTGCGTTTGCAGTCGAAACAGTGTTTAGCCAATTTTAATCCAATTAAAGGGTCACTCTGAGTAGTGACCCGAGTCAGTACGTGAAACAGAATTAGAAAAGGACTCCATTATGGACAACATTATTATTTCCCCAAGTAAGTACATTCAAGGTGAAGGCTCATTAGATAATGTCGGTAAATACGTATCGGTGTTTGGTAAAAAACCACTAGCCATTGCTGATGATTTCGTTATGGGCTTGGTTCGTGATCGAGCTGAGACCAGCATTGTCGGTGAAGGCCTACAAGCAAGTTTTGATACCTTTGGCGGTGAGTGTTCTCGCGTTGAAATTGACCGTCTAATCGAGGTGAGTAAGCAGCAGGGTAATGATGTCATCATTGGTATTGGCGGTGGTAAGACGCTCGATACAGCCAAAGCTGTAGCTTATTACTCAAAAGTGCCAGTGGTGATTGTTCCAACTATCGCATCTACTGATGCTCCTACCTCTGCGCTTGCGGTGATCTACACGCCAGATGGTGAGTTCAGTGAGTACCTACTGTTCCCATCAAACCCGAATATGGTCATCATGGATACCGGCATTATCGCAGCCGCGCCTGTACGCACGCTTGTTGCAGGTATGGGTGACGCGCTATCGACTTACTTTGAAGCGCGCGCTAACGGTCTGTCAGGTAAGGCGACTATGGCTGGTGGAGCGCCAACGCGTTCAGCTCAGGCACTCGCAAAACTGTGTTACGAGACGCTAATTGCAGACGGCGTGAAAGCGAAAGCAGCAGCGGAAAACGGTGTTGCAACCAAAGCGGTTGATAACATCATTGAAGCGAACACGTACCTATCAGGTATCGGCTTTGAAAGCTCAGGTCTTGCGGCAGCACATGCTATCCACAATGGCCTAACTAAACTAGAAGAGTGTCACCACCTACTACACGGTGAGAAAGTGGCATTTGGTACGTTGACTCAGCTTGTTTTAGAGAACGCACCTCAAACGGAAATTGAAGAAGTGCTTAACTTCTGTCGCTCTGTAGGCTTGCCAACCAACCTTCACCAAATGGGTGTTAAAGAGCTTAACAACGAGAAGTTGATGGAAGTGGCGGAAGCATCTTGCGCTGAAGGTGAAACCATTCATAACATGCCTTTCCCGGTAACTGCTCAGTCAGTTTACGCGGCTATCCTAACCGCGCATAAGCTGGGTTCTTAGCCCATAAATCTCTTAAAATAGAAAACGGCTCTCAGTTGATTGAGAGCCGTTTTTTAATCTATGAATATTGTGTGCTTTAGGCAATTAGGCACACAAGAAACGCAGGGAGCCCCGAAAGCAATAGCCGAATACAGAAGGTGCTGTTTTCAGAAAAACGTTCATCGTCAATTTCATCCACAACGCTTCTATCGACCATGGAGTCAGTGACTTGGTCTTCTCTGTCTGTTGTTGGCCCAATCCCCCCGAGTGGCGGGTACATGTAGAACAACGCTGCTGTTCCCCAAAGCATGATCGTGACGAAGAATGCGTAGTCAGATAAGTATTTAAGACCAAAGAACTGAGTGGAGGCTTCAATGCCGACAATTAATGTAGAAGCAATGAGGTTGCTGATAATGAAGAACTTGATTGATTTAAGCATTGATCCTCATCTTCCTGAGCATGGTGTTGACGGGTGATAGAGGATACTAAGCTAAAATTTATGGTGGCGCATTAAAAACGGTAGCAGTGCTACCGTTTTTAATTTGGGAAGTTAGTGATGTCTAAAAACTGACATTTTTGAACACCAGCATACAGCCAAGGAAGAGTAAGAAGGTGTGAACGATCTTGTGATAGTCAATTTTGTATTTCTGTAAGTAGTGGTAGCCAATCATACCGCCTGCTAAACCTACAGCAAACGCAGGTAGGGCAGAGATAACATGCGAGACGACGGCATCGGTGATCAAGCCTTCGTTCCAGAAGCCGATGTTCGCGCCGATCATTTGCAGCATAAAAAAGAAGGCGAGTGTTGATTTAGTTTGATCCGCTGTCCATGGCTGCATGGAGGTATAGGCAATAACGGGTGGTCCTGACTCGCCAACACTGGCTCCCAGCACGCCCGAGGTAAAACCTGCGCCAACAGTGATAGGCACAGAGGTCTTTTTAAATAAAGGCTTAGTCGATATCATCGAATGTAGACTTGATAGCACAAGTACAATGCCCATGGTTAACAGAATGTACTGTGACGGCATGGTTGCAAGCAGTTTTGCACCGACAAAAGAAGCAGGAATCGATCCTGCAAATAAGATCAAACCCGTTTGACGCTGGATAGAGTGTCGCATTTTCCACACGACAGGCAACGTCACTAGCCAACCAAAAATGCCTGCAATAGGCACCGCAGTTTGTGCACCTACTATCATTGATAGCAGTGGTACAGAGACGAGTGCAGAGCCAAAGCCAGTCAAACCTTGTGCGAATCCAGCTAAGGCTATGATCATCGAAATGAATATTATCGTAGTGTCCATGCGTCTATTTTCTGATCTAAATGAATGAAGGCTCATTATAGATTTATTGAAATTAATTGCCATTGCTTGTGTCACATTTTGTTGTTTTTTGTCTGTTTGGTTTCGATTCGTGACCATCATCTCGGTTGAGTTTTACCCCTTTCGTATAATAACCACTCAATAAATAGGCTTGTTGAACGGGTCAGAATGCCAATGCGTCAATTTATGGATTGGGTATCGGCATTTTGATTTCAAATTTTTAATGAGGTTAGTGATGGATAATTTCCAAGCACAAAAAGTGAACTTGTACGGGCTAAGTGCAAGACAGCATACAGACGCAAGGGGAACAGAAGCATTCGATAAAGTGTATGGGCTCGGCTACGAAGTTGGCCATGAAGATTGGTCACCCTTCCCACGTGTGAACAAATTGCGCCAAACGTTTCTTGATAGACCGTACGAAATTGATGTTGAAAGGCTGCGATTAGTAACTGAATCGTACAAGCGTAATGAGTCGATGCCGCGAATTCTGCAATGTGCTTATGCCTTTGAAAACATCCTCCTCAACAGCACCTTGCACATCTATCCAAATGATCTGATTTTGGGGGAGATAGCTGCTCCTGCAAAAGCATCACCGATTTATCCAGAGTTTTCTGTCGATTGGATTATTGACGAGATCTTAAACTCGCCGTTTGAAGAGCGTGCTAATGATCAGTTTTATATTCGCAACGAACAAGATAGAGCTGAAATCTTAGAACTGTGCCAGTACTGGAAAGGAAAAAGCGCCAACGAGTTTATCACGGCTCACCTTGATGATGACCAAAAGAAAGGGTCACACATGGGAGAGAAAGTATTTCAGACCAACAACTACCACTTTGCGGGCATTGGTCACTTCACGATGGACTTCGAAAAGCTAATGACTTTAGGTTACAACGGAGTATTACAGCAGGCGAGAGAAGCGTTCGCTCAACTTTCTAAGCAAGACCCTGACTACAGCGAAAAGCGCGACTACTACAAAGCGACCACCATTACTCTCGAAGCTGCTATCAAGTACATTACGCGTTACGCCTTGCTAGCGGAAGATATGGCGTTTTCTGAATCTGATTCCGTGAGAAAGGAAGAGCTGCAAGCGATTTCGACCAACTGTTATCAAATTGCTGGTGGAGCACCGCAAAGCTTTTGGCAAGCGGCTCAGCTATTCAATTTTGCGGTGACTTTAACGCAAATCGAAGGGAATGGTCACTCAATCTCTTACGGGCGTATGGACCAATGGATGCTGCCGTTCTACAACCTAGATGTGGTGGAGAATGACGTCCCTAAAGCGTTTATCCTCGAAGTCCTTGAAGTGCTTTACGTCAAGATGAACAACCCAATCAAGCTAAAAGATAAAGGGACGGTTAAAGTACGAAATGGCCGTGGCTTTGGGGGTGAGAGCTTAACCATTGGTGGTGTCGATGAGCATGGTAACGATGCCACCAACGACCTCACCATGCTGATGCTGGAAGCTTCGGTGCATACTCGCATGATGAACCCGTGGGTCTGTTTACGTATGCACGAAAACACGCCTTATGAACTAAAAATCAAAACCATAGAGTGCGTTCGCGCGGGCTATGGACACCCTAAGCTGTTCAACGACGGCCCAGCAATTAAAGCAATGCTGGGTAAAGGAGTGTCTCTTGAAGAGGCGCGGAGCTATGCAGTTGTTGGTTGTGTTGAACCCACCATTCCTGGAAAAGAGCACGGTTGGCTAGATGCTGGGTATGTTAATACCGCTAAGATGATGGAGATGGTGATCAACGGCGGGCGAGTATTATCTGGCCCAAATGCAGGCATGCAGCTAGGCCCTGATACCGGTAGCTTGGAAACTTATCAAACGTTTGAAGAGGTGTTGGAAAGCGTTGATAAGCAGTTCGCTTATTGGTGTGATCAACTGTGCAGCTGTCTTAATGTGACGGATAAGATGCATAGAATGATTAAGCCGACCCCGTACATTTCGGCATTCTTTGAAGGTTGTATTGAGTCAGGCAAAGACATGACATTTGGCGGTGCTAAATACAATGGTACTGCTCCTCAAGCTGCAGGTATTGCGACATGTGCGGATTCACTCGCCACGATTAAAAAGTTGATGTTTGATGACCAAAAGTACACAGGTAAGCAATTGCTCGATGCCGTGAAGGAAAACTGGGATGGCCACCAGAAGCTGTATGCATTGGTCAATAGTTCAAAGATCCCACATTATGGCAACGACATTGACGAAGCGGATGAGCTGTTTACCTTCATGTTTGAGTGTTACTGCCGCCACATTAAAGGGCGAGAAAACCCGCGTGGTGGAAAATTCAGTCCTGGGGTCTACACCGTGAATGCCAATGTGGGAATGGGGTTATATACCAACGCCTCACTGGATGGGCGTAAAAATGGTGAGCCGATCTCAGACAACATGGGACCTGTGCATACGGCGGGAGGATCGCATGATACTCAAGGGCCAACCGCTGTGATTAACTCAGTGACTAAAGTCGACCATAGCTTAGCGACCAATGGCACACTGCTTAACCTCCGTTTCCCTGAAGATGCCGTTTCTGGCGTAGAGGGGCGCGATATCTTAGTGAGTTTCGTCGATGAATATATGAATAAGCAAGGCATGCATGTTCAGTTCAACATCATGAGCTCTGAGAAGATGCGAGCGGCGCAAAAGAACCCTGAACTCTACAAAGATATGCTGGTGAGGGTTGCAGGTTACAGTGCTTACTTCGTTGAGCTAGGTAAACCGTTGCAAGATGACTTGATTCAACGTACCGAACTTAGGTTCTAACGAGTCTCCTTCATGACTTCAGCATAGGCTGCTGAAGCCTTGAAGGAGCGTTTAACAAGTCAGAGGTAAAAGTGTCAGACTTAGCAAAGGTACTTAACATACAGAGGTTTACGCTGCATGATGGCCCCGGTATTCGTACTGAAATATTTCTTAAAGGCTGTCCGCTGCGCTGTGATTGGTGTGGAAACCCAGAAAGCTTCAATCGTCGTATTGAGGTAGGGGTGTTTCAAAATAAATGTATATCCACCGAGCACTGTGGATCTTGCCAAGAAGTCTGCCCGAATAGTGACATGCTGATTTATTCCGATGCTGCTTTATCTCAGGTTGATCGCCATTTGTGCACAGGGTGTTTGAACTGTGTAGAAGAGTGCCCTTCTGAGGCGATTAAGCAGTGGGGAGAGTCGATGTCGGTCGATGATTGCATGGCGCTGATTAGAAAAGATCGTGGTTTTTACGATCGCTCTGGTGGTGGCGTCACTGTGTCCGGTGGTGAACCTCTACTACAAAGTAGTTTCGTTCGTGAACTCTTTAAGGTGTGTAAGCAGGAAGGCATTCATACCTGTTTGGAGTCCAGTTTCTATGCCAACTGGAATCGTATTGAACAGGTGCTTCGTTACACAGATCTATTCATTTCAGATATTAAGCTGATGGATGACCAAGCTCATAAACGCCATACTGGCGTTGAAAACCGCAAAATACTGCGTAACTTAAAGTTGCTCGTGGCTGCTGACAAAGATCTGATACTAAGAATCCCAGTTATTCCGACGGTAAACGAAGACGATGCCAACATAGCAGCGACAGCGGATTTTATTGAGCGTGAGCTGAGTGGTCGGGTACAGGTAGTACAGCTCTTGAGTTTCATGCGTCTAGGCGAGGAGAAGTACCAGTCATTAGGGCTTGAGTACAAGATGCGCGATCTCGTTTTCGATCGTCATGAATTTCAACAGCGAGTTGGCAATATTGCTGACTATTTTAATCAACGCGGAATTCGCTGTGTAGTCGGGACAAAGGCGCAAGATGCCGCCTGACTAATGCAATATGATAATAACACTGAGGCAATAACGTGAAACTAAAACAACAGAACTGGGGCGAGGTCGCAGGACAGTCGATACCTGTACAGCTTTTTACCCTCGAAAACAGCCAAGGTCTGAGCTTATCGGTCACAAACTATGGCTGTATCGTAACTTCGCTAGAGGTGCCTGATCGACAAGGCCATAAAGCGGATGTAGTGCTAGGCTATGAAAGTCTAGACAAGTATCTCCAAGGCCATCCGTTTTTTGGTGCAGTCGCCGGTCGCTATGCTAATCGTATAGAGAATGGATGCTACACACTAGATGGTGAGTCATTTGAGTTGGAAACCAATGAACTGCCAACAGGGCAACATCTGCACGGGGGAAGCAAAGGGTTCGATAAGTACGTGTGGAACTTCGCCATTGAGCAGCAACAAGATGCGATTTTCATCCATTTTAGCCGTGTGTCGACCGATGGCGAATCAGGTTACGGTGGCAACTTGGTCGCAAGCCACAGCATAGGTTTGGATGAAAACAACCAAGTCCACTTCAACTTCAAAGCAACCACCGACAAACCAACAGTCGTTAACTTGTGCAACCACAGCTATTACAACTTAGGCGGGCATGACTCAGGAAGCGTCGATAGTCATGAGTTAAGACTGTATGCCAGCTTCTACACGCCTGTTGATGACAACTCCATTCCAACCGGTGAAATACGAAGTGTTCTAGGCTCAGGTTTCGATTTTACGGAGACGAAGTGTATAGCGGACAACAAAGCGAGTATGCCCAATGGTGGCTTTGACCACAATCTAGTACTTGATGGTTCTAAGGTTGAGGGTGAGTATAAGTACGCTGCTGAGCTGTATGAGCCTAATAGTGGTCGTATGATGACAGTATTAACCACTCAGCCGGGTGTTCAGTTTTACAATGGATTCAAGCTATCCAACAAGCAGTGGGTTGGCCGTCACGGTGAGCGCTATGAGTCTTGTCATGGCATGTGTCTTGAGACCCAACATTTCCCTGATAGCCCTAATAAAGCGCATTTCCCTTCAACGCGCTTGAATCCGGGCGATGTGTATGAAGAGAAAACCATTCACCGTTTTTCAGCAAGATGATGACATTCGAGGGACAAAAAAACGGCTTGTCATGAA
The DNA here is from genome assembly GCF_050337445.1 of Vibrio minamisatsumaniensis. NCBI lineage: Bacteria > Pseudomonadati > Pseudomonadota > Gammaproteobacteria > Vibrionales > Vibrionaceae > Vibrio > Vibrio minamisatsumaniensis. The sequence continues at coordinate 33,327 of NZ_JAKJSY010000009.1, forward strand.
CAAGCCGTTTTCAGTTATGTTGGTTTTACTAAGAGCAAATGACTAACTTAGTATCGCCTTTCTTAGCCGCCGCTTCGATAGTTGGGCTTGGCTTCTTATCGGTCAGGAAGTAAGTGACATCTTCAATGTTGGCCAAAGTGATCGAGCCTTTGGGGATGAACTTGCTAGAGTCCATCGCGACCAATACGTGGCGCGCTGACTTCATGACTGTTTGAGTTATCATGGTTTCGTTAAGATCGTACTCGAGCAGAGTACCATCCACATCGACAGACGCGGCACTGGTCACAAGGTAGTCAAACCTAAAGTTTGAGATGAAATCCATCGCCTCGGTGCCAACAATACCGCCATTGAACGCTTTTACTTTGCCACTAGGGATCAAAACATCAATCGACTTATTGGTGTGTAAAACGCTGGCGACTCGAAGACTATTGGTGATGACCTGCAAATTGTTCTTCTTCGCTAAATGACTCGCGATAACTTCAGCCGTTGTACCTATGGTAATAAACACCGTTGAGTTGTCAGGAATCAAGTCAGCAATTGCTTTGCCAATCGCATGCTTCTGCTCAGTATCAGAAACTTTACGAACTTCATAATCTAGATTGTTCTTAGTAGCTGGAGAGCTTGCACCACCGTGATGGCGAATGACCAATCTATCATTGTTGAGCTTCTTGATATCGCGACGAATGGTTTGTGTAGAGACATCAAGCATTTCTGCGAGTTCTTCTACACTGTAATAGCCTTTGTCGTTAACGAGCTTAATTAACTTATCTTGTCTGGGATTAGTCACTTCAATCCTTCGCTTTGTTTATTTTTGTAATTTTTGGTCCACTTCTAATCTAGTCGGGATTCCTTCTCGACCACCTCTTTTGGTGCATTTTAGCGCGGCAACCATATTAGAGAAAACAATAGAGTCACGACTTTGTTTTGATTCTGCGACCGCTACCGCTAAAGCGCCATGGAAAACATCGCCAGCACCTGTTGTATCTACAACATTTACCTTAATCACGGGTTCGTGGCAAATTTCGTCACCTTCTAGCCAGTAACACCCCTTAGAGCCTACAGTAACATAAACTTTGCCATCTGTTTGTTTTTGCGCGACTTTCAAGCCCTCGATAGGGTCACTGGTGCCAGTGAATTTCTCTAGACCAGGCTCTGAGAAGGCGACGTGATCCGCTAGTTTGACTAGGTCATCGATTGGATCTGGAGCAATGTCTGCGTCTAAAACCGAAGGGATGTTGTATTTTTTTGCTTGTTCTAGCGCGTATTTGGCACCTTCTGGCCAACGCACGTCGGTTAAAACTGTCTTATATTGAGAGAAATCGACACGTTCGAGTGATTTAGGATCGCGGCTGAGTGACTTATCTTGGTAGTTAATGATCATGCGCTCACCTTCGTCATCGACCATAACAGCCGAGAACGCAGACGACGCACCCTCAATATGTACCATCTTATCTACATTAACGCCGTAACCGCTTAACTCTGAGAGCAGGGTATCGGCGACGCCATCTTGGCCAACTCGGCCAATGAAATCGACGCTATGACCAAGTTGAGCAACTGCAACAGCCGCTGTAGCAGCAGGGCCTCCGCCAACTTCGAAATAATCTTTAGCGACGTACTTACCACCAGTGGTTGGTAAGTTGTCTACACGTTGAATTCGGTCGAGTACTGTAATGCCTACGCATGCGATTGTCATGATTCTTCTCTTCGTAATCTAGTTTGTTGATCTGCTGAGTTGCAAAGTATGGGAACCAGTATATCTATATTTGGAATTTTGGTTGGGATAGTAATCACAAAACAACCGAAATGGACACAAAACAACAAAATGTGACATTTGTATCGGTCAGGGATGAGATTAGAGTTTATATTAGGTGCCAATTAACCACTAATGTGAAGGGATTGGAAATGTCGACGATTGGATTTATTGGTTTAGGTCAGATGGGTACACCAATGGCACTAAATCTGATCAAAGGCGGTCACACGCTAAAAGTTTTTGATATCAACCAGGCTGCGGTTCAAGAGCTTGTAGACCAGGGAGCAGTCGCTGCCACATCACCAGCGAATGCGGCTATAGACGCAGAGTTTGTCGTTACCATGTTGCCTAATGGTGCTCTTGTTAAGCAGGTAGTGTTAGGTGATGAAGGCGTTCTTACTACTCTAGATAAAAACGCTCTGTTAATTGATATGTCGACGATTCATCCCCTAGAAACGGATGCGTTGATTAAAGAGGTAACTGATAAAGGCTTCTCAATGATGGAAGCGCCTGTGGGACGCACATCAGAGCATGCGGTTAAAGGCGAGCTATTGATCATGGCTGGTGGTTCAAAACAGCAAGTTGAACGAGCACAGCCACTGTTTGATTGCATGGGTAACGAAACCGTTGACTGTGGCGGAGCGGGTAAAGGTATCCGTGTGAAGATTATTAACAACTACATGAGTATCGCGCTCAATGCCCTGTCAGCAGAAGCGGCAACCCTGTCTGAAGCCATTGGTCTTGAGTGGGAAACGGCGATGAAAGTTATGAGTGGCACTCCTGCAGGTAAAGGGCACTTCACCACAACTTGGCCAGGTAAGGTACTAGCAGGTGATCTGTCGCCTGTGTTCATGGTTGACCTTGCGCATAAAGACCTAGGTATCGCTCTTGATCTGGCAAACCAGGTCAATGTTCCTATGCCTTGTGGTGCGGCTTCGCGTGAGTTGTACAGCATTACTCGAGCTGCTGGTCGCGGACGTCAAGACTGGACATCTGTCTTGGAACAGTTGCGTGTTACTTCCGGTTTGGAGCCAAAAATCAAGTAACCCCTTCATTCTTGAATCTGCAGCTTTGTTAACTGCGCTAATTCACCGGAACGCCGGCCGCCCTAATCACATAAAACACTTATGTTCATAGGGCTGAATTGTCTTGTTGCCGCGCTGCAATTCCAATTATTTTGGGCTGAATTCATCATGTTATATCCATCGAAATGAAAGTTATTCAACAATAATTGACATTTCAGACCTCGTATTTCACTCCTACCCCCGATTAAGAGAGTGATTTTACAAAACTCTATGTTGGCCCTGCTCCATTTTCGTTGGAGTAGGATCTTTTTTATGCGCCGATGATAATGGGCATATAAACAAAGGGTTACTTAAATAGATGCACTATAATTGTAAAAAAGAGGGTGGGTTCTATCTCTTTGATTTTAAGTTATATTTCATGTCTTTCATTTGGTTCAGTATTACAGATAAGTAGCGCTTTAGGGCCAACTTCTTGCTCTGGTTCTTTATTCATTTGATAAATATAGCTTGCATAAACCCCCTTTTTTATGTGTTTTGTGATCGTGTGTACATTAATGGTAATTTGTGTCACTTTATGGACATGAAGTGTTATCTAGCTAACAGAAACAGACAAGTTAGATTGGTACTTTATATTCAACGAAACAATGGTGTTCAAAATACATTTAACATAAGGGAATAAGCACAATGCCTTACGTATCTGGTAAAACAATGATTCAAGAAGCGTGGGAAAACGGCTATGCCATCGGCGCTTTCACTGCTCATAACCTAGAAACATTCAAAGCTGTACTTTTAGCTGCGGAAGAAGAGAAATCTCCAATCATGATTCAGATTGGTCAAAAGGCTATCAATGAAATGGGGATGAAGCCACTGCGTGATGCTGTAGATTCGTTGATTCAACATCACCAAATTACGGTGCCTATCTGTATCCACCTAGATCACAGCCGTAAGTTCGAGCAGTGCATGGAAGCTGCAACTCGTGATTTTCAGTCACTAATGTTCGATGGTTCAGCACTGCCATTTGAAGAAAACATCCGCATTACTAAAGCTGTGGTAGAAGTTGCCAATGCGCTTGGTTTAGGCGCTGAGGGTGAGATTGGTAAGATCGGTGGCACAGAAGACGATATTACCGTGGACGAGAAAGATGCCATGATCACAACCGTTGAAGAGGCGCTCGATTTTTCTGAACGCACAGGTGTAGATTACCTAGCTGTGTCTATTGGTACTGCCCACGGTGTATATAAAACAACGCCTGAGCTGAAGTTTGATCGTCTATCTGAAATTAAAGCTGCGGTTAAGAAGCCGATTGTGCTACACGGCGGCTCAGGTGTACCTGATGACCAAGTGGTTGAAGCGATTAAACGTGGTGTGGCGAAGATCAATGTTGATACTGAGCTTCGTCAAGGCTTTATCCACGGCGTTCAGGCACATTGGAAAAATAACGAGTCTGACTACATTCTTGCGGACGTAATGAACACAGGTATTGCTTCGATGAAAGAGGTGGTACGTCATAAGATTCGCCTGTTCGGTTCAAACGACAAAGCAAAATAATAATAAGCAGATTTTAAGCAGGGTGTTGAATGTCTCGCACCCTCAAACTTTCTAATCCAATAATGGTGTTTCTATGTTAAGAGCCATCGAAAAAGCGCTAAACACGGTTACAACGCCACTCTCTAGGGTGTTGCGTCATGTAGCCGGTATTTTGCTGTTGGTAATGACAGTGATTGTTGTCGCGCAAGTTCTGTTTCGCTACATACTCAATATCCCACTAAGCTGGACTGACGAATCGTCTCGATTCCTAATGATCTACATGACCTATCTTTGTTTGCCGTTCGTCTATTTGACGGACAAAAACATTGCGATGACCTTCGTCACTGAAATCCTAGAAAAGAAAATGCCTAGGCTGTTTTCTTTCCTTGGTCTGCTAGCCCATATTTCAGCAATTCTGGTGTTTGCTGTGTGGATTAAATTCGGTTGGAACTTCTTCCAAACAGGTGCGGTAATGGCTGACAGCCTGCCGATCCCTATGTTCTACGTATACATTATTCCACCGGTAATGATGGGTGTGACCATCTTGTATGCCTTGCAAAAGTGTGTTGCTTCGCTTCGTGGTGTTTTTGGTGACTTTGTAGATGTATCGCACACGGCTAAGACAGCTGAATTATTTGAAGCGCCTGCTGCTGAAGAAGCACCTGAGCAAGCGCAAAAGCAGTCATTTGAACCAGAAACTGAGGCTTAAGAGGGTGTTATAATGGTTTCTCCAATTTTCTTACTCTACTTTATGATTCTTCTGATCATTGGTGTGCCGGTGTTATTTACGCTTGGCCTGTCACCTATGATCACGCTATTTCAAAACGACCAGATGCTGTTTGCCAATATGCTTTATCAGCGTCTGTACTCGGGACTAGATAGCTTCCTGCTATTAGCGCTGCCTTTCTTTATGTTAGCTGGCGAGTGTATGACGGCTGGAGGTATTACGCCACGTATCATTGCTTTTGCTCAAACTATGGTGCAGCACCTACGTGGTGGTTTGGGTCATGTGGTTATTCTAGCCGCAACCATCTTCGGTGCACTGACTGGTTCAGCGGTAGCCGCGACTTCGGCGATTGGCGGTATGCTGATCCCTGAAATGAAGAAGTACAAATATGATACTGGCTACTCTGCGGCATTAACGGCGGCAGCGACGGTTCTAGGTAACATTATTCCGCCATCAGGGATCATGCTGCTGTACGCATTTGTTATGAATACCTCGGTTGCCGCAATGTTCTTGGCGGGTGTGACTCCAGGTATCATCTTCTGTATTGGTCTAATGATCATGAACAGCTACCAGATCCGCAAATACCCGAACGTGAAACCGATGGAACGTGCCCCTGCAATGGAGCGTAAACAAGCTTTCCGTCTTGCAATGCTTCCTCTACTGACTCCAGTGATTATTCTTGGTGGTATTTATGGCGGTATTTTCACGCCGACAGAAGCAGCGGCGGTTGCGGTAGCGTATGCGATTGCTGTGTCACTATTCATCATTAAAGTGACAAACACCAAAGCGACTTACGCACTGTTTGCAAAGGTAGCGGTGAACGCAGCGTCAATCCTAATTATTGTTGCAGCAGCGAGTGGTTTCGCTTCATTGATCAGTCTGTCTGGCGTATCGAATATGGTCGCTGACTTCATGAACGGAATTACTGACAACCCATACTTACTGTTTGCGATTATCAACGTTCTACTGTTCATCATCGGTATGTTCCTAGATGCGGGCCCTGCGATTCTTATTTTCGCGCCAATCTTTGCTCCAATCATGATTAACGCGGGTATTGACCCGGTTCACTTTGGTGTAGTGATGTGTGCAAACCTCTCTATTGGTCTAGCTACACCTCCAATGGGTCTCGTACTGTTTGTAGCATCAGGTGTATCTAAAGTTTCTGTATCGGAAATCTCTCGCAAGATAATTCCTTTCCTAATGGTTGAAATCGCGTTGATTTTCATCGTGTCGTGTTTCCCACAACTGGTTATCGGGTTACCGAAGCTAGTGGGCATTATGTAGTTGGTTCTACAGCAAGCCTTTATGCGCGGCTCTTGGCTTCTGATCAAGTGTCGCGATTCAAGAATCAGGAGAAATTAAATGATTAATGACAAAGGTAATTTACAAGCGAAAGCACAAAAAATATTGGGCGCGCTTGGCGGCATCGAAAACATCGCCGAAGGGAACATTGATAACTGTGCGACACGTCTACGAATTCAAGTAAAAGATATGGGCGCGGTAGACGAAAACATGCTTCGTCGCCAAGGTGCTCTAGGCTTTATTCGCCTTCCTGAAAACCAAATTCAAGTGGTGTTCTTCGATGTTCATAGCTTGGCTGACGAATTAAGAAAGCAGGCGGAGTGCTAATCAATAGCAGCTCCACACGCATTGAATAAAAAGATTAGATTATTAAGGTAACGTTGAAATGAAATGGATAAATACTCGCTCTCATGCTTTCTGGTTAGAAACTGAAACGGATCGTATTTTTGAGTTTGGCCGCAACTCGGTCGTGCCAAATGGTTTTGGTTGGATTGGTAACAACGGCAACGTTCGTGAAGAGATGGGCACACGCCTTTGGATTACAGCACGCATGCTTCACTGTTACGCACTGGCTGCGCATATGGGGCGACCGGGTGCTTATGATTTGGTAGAGCATGGTATCGCCGCGCTAGAAGGGCCATTGAAAGACAAAACTCATGGCGGTTGGTTTGCGACCATTGATAACGAAGGCGAAGGCATTATTGATTCGTCGAAGCAGGGTTATCAGCACGCTTTTGTACTTTTAGGTGCAGCGAGCGCCGTGACTACGGGTCATCCACGTGCGCAAGCGTTACTGGATGAGGCGATCAGTGTATACGAGAACCACTTTTGGGTAGAAGAGAAACAAATGTGCTTTGAGTCTTGGGATCAGGCTTGGACTGAAACGGAAGACTATCGTGGTGGTAACATGGCAATGCACTCGGTAGAAGCGTTTTTGATTGTTTACGATGTGACTAAAGATAAGAAGTGGTTGGATCGCGCACTCAATATTACTGAGTTCATGATCAACAAAACGGCGAAAGGTCTTGGTTACCGAGTCAATGAACATTTTGATTCAGACTTTAACCCTCTACCTGATTACAACAAGGATACACCAGCGAGCCACTTCCGTGCTTACGGTGGTACACCCGGTCACTGGATTGAGTGGGGCCGCTTGATCTGTCATCTGCGCGCAACACTGCAAGAAATTGGTGCTCACTGCCCGGATTGGTTGCTTGAAGATGCTATTGGTTTGTTTGATGCCACTGTACGTGATGCGTGGCATGTCGATGGTGCGCCTGGTTTTGTTTACTCTGTTGACTGGGAAGGTAAACCAGTTGTGCGTGAGCGTATTCGTTGGGCTCCAGTTGAAGCTATCGGCACGGCTTATGCTCTATACACAGTCACAGGGGATAAGAAATACGAAGATTGGTATCGTACATGGTGGGATTACTGCCGTACCTACTTGATCGATTACGAAGGTTGCTCGTGGTGGCAAGAGCTGGATGTCAACAACCAAGCTGGCGGCAGCGTGGTTTGGGATGGCAAGCAAGATATTTACCATCTAATGCATTGTCTCGTTATTCCTCGTTTACCATTGACTCCAGGTCTAGCACCAGCGTTGGCACAAGGGAAGTTGGATGAGAACTTAAAATAACCACATTTCAGCGAGTCGAACTATATGCCAGCTTCTCAAAGGAGCTGGTTTTTTATATATAACATATACCTACAAACAGGTGTGTTGAGGCAAAAAAAGAATGGGGAGTGTGATTACTCCCCATTGTCGTTTTTATCGTTGCTGGTGGTGTTACTTTTCTTTAATGATTTCACACCCTTTAGGTACCGTTATAATCGATATATCCTTGCCTTCCTTTTGTGCCTTTTGTACATCAACTTTGTATTGAGTGCATTTGCCCACACTGACGTTGATTGCACCTGTTTCTGCAGGTGGGTTACCTCCTAGCGCTCCTCCTCCCTGAGCGAAAACAAAAGGCGTGATTAGGGTTGCAAGTAAAACAAGAGTGTTTGTTGTAGCGTGATTCATGGTGCTTCTCTCCTAGTGACTTTGAGATTAATCAGAGGTTGATTCGGCTTTAGGCTGGCACTGAGTGGCATCAGAAACTTGTCCGTTCAACTTGCCGCACACATCGGCAGTCCAGTGAAGCAATACGCCAGCAACGAGGGTGGATTGTGGGCCTTGTTTACCATTCCACTGCTTTTCTAAATAGTCCTTAGAGACGTTCGGTGCACCGCCGAGTGCAGCGGTTGCTAGAAATGAGGTGGTCATTGAGGCAGCGACTAGAGTAGCTAATAGGAGTGGCTTTAGATTCATGGTGTTTTCCTTATCAAGTAGAACTAGGGTTCATGAAATTTGAATTGCCGAAGGTTAGAAGGTGTAGACAAAGGTGCCAGCGCTTGAGGTGACTTCGATTTCTTTCACGCTTTCTACTGTGCAGTTGTTGCTGTATCCGGTGTAGGTTTCACCGAATTTCAACGAAACGTTTCTAGATAGCTCTGAGGCTGTACCTGCGGGTAGACGGCAGTTGCCTCGATTGATGACCACATCGGTTATAGCTGTGCTATCAGTGGTAGCTTGAACATCAAAGACCAGTGTTCCCCAATGTGGGTTGGTGGATATCGACACTTCAATATCGGCGGTGACGGTTTGCGCAGCTTCTTGCTCGTTGCAAGCCGCAATACTGAATAGCAATAGGGCCATCATGATGGTGCGAATGAGGGTATTCATAGGTATCTCTCCGTAGTGGTGAGTTAAATTTGGGATGCACTGATTCCATCGTGTTCACGCATGAACCGCTCAAGATTGAAATCAGTGGGATAGGTAAAAGAAAACGTCGACACACTGGCCTCATCAATCAGAGGTAGGGCTAGGGTGCGTATCGTGTGTTGGCCGGATAATCGAAAGAGCAGCAAGAGCGCGTCACACTGAACCGAGAGTCCCAGTGGCTCAATGAGCGCCTTCTCTTGCTGCAATATTTGGCTCGATATCTTGAGCATACGGTTGTGCAGTAATGCCGTGTGTACCGCATTCAATACTTGCCGTTGCTCGTCACTCCACTCGCGAATGGTGGGCAATGCCACATGTACTTTGGCTAACCATGCTTGCTCTTTTGAATGTGCTGAACCCTTGTGTGGTAAGGGTTTGTCTCTCTCCGAAGAGGACCCTTGCCCATAATTCAGTGCATCAGGAACTAGCGGTAGTAAGTACTTGTTGGTCAGTTGCCAATAGAGCATTTCCTGTTTGTTGAGCTTCAGTAATTGCTCTGAGGTTTTGCGATAAACATGGGGCATGCTCATCGAATCACACTCCACGTTAAACACGTCCACAATGACTTCATCGAGGTAGCGTTTAATGCTGCGCGTGGTGCGGTGGATATCGAATAGGGCTAATTGCTGCTGCAACTCTCTAACGGTAATCCATCGATGTTGAGGAATAAGCATCAGCGTGTGCAGCAAAGCGGATAACCCTTCAATGCTGGTTTTATTGCTCATGACTACTCTCTCAATACATCAAAGCTCCACACCGGAGTCGGACATTTAATGTCGGGAGAATAGAGGTGGGTCAGACACATAATGTCCAACGGTGAAAACAGCATCAATCGGCATCACCAAAGCGTGAGCCGATTAACATTAACGAGGCTTATGCTTATCACTGAGCTCGGCAATCGCTGCCAGTAACCCAATTAACAGCACCACCAGAAACCCTAAAGTGGATAGGGCTCCGATGGCACCGAAGAACGGAGATAATGAGAACAACGTGATGAGGGCAGTGACAAGTTTGATGATTTGTAGAAGAAGGGAAGTCATGAGTTATTGCGGGGTGACTACTATCTCGTTGTAGGCTTCCATATCGACATAGGCAAGAAAGTTACTCTCCCATAGCCGATACAGCTCTTTAGCATCAGGGCTACCCTGCATTGGTAGCCAGCCACGATAGGCCACAAAGAACTGCCCAACTCGAAAATCAAAATCCAAATTGCGCTCAAGCTCTGGATAGTAGTTCCCCATATAAGCAAAGTCGGTGATGTACTCAATGCTCCATTCTCCTGTTGAGGTTTGGCAAATAGCCATTTCAACCGGATGAAAGCCGCCTTCTTCCGCGCTGTAACTTTTATCGCGAAAGTTAAACACCAGATAACGGCTGGTGGTCAGTGCTTCATTACTTAGCAAATGAGCGGTGAGTTGCTCACTTAGCAGCTTTTGCAGTTTCTTTGACACAGGTAATAATGATGCTGTGAAGTTTAATTTGGACATAGTGAGTCCTCCTTGTTTCAGGATTCAAATAAGAAATAACAGAGTGAGAATTATTGGAACGTGCCGACCATCGTCAGTTGCACGTCATCAAAGACGTTTCTGGAAAGGTGGCGAGCAAAGGCTTTCATCCATACCGAGAGCAGCTCTTGTACCTCTGGGTGGGATAAATCAGTGCTCCCGACATCGGGTTGATAGCACCAGCGATTAGCCTGGTGAAAATACAACTCAGGCTCAACGGTTGTGCTGTTGTCATCGGGATAAGAGAAGCTGGCAAAGAACACCACCAACCAAGGACTAGAGGCTGACTCACGTTTAAGTTGCACCTCAATGGGATGTAAACCTTGTCGATGTCGGTAGTAACTCATTTGGCGACAGTTCGGCACAAGTCGTTCAGCGTTCTCTGGGAGAGTGTATCGATTCAAAAGTGCTTCCAGTGACGAATGTAAAGCATCATCAATAGAAAGCTCACCATAATGTTGCTCAATCATAACCAACCTCTTTCAGCAAATGAGGTGCAGGTATCGCCTGTCACGATATGGTCGAGAACGCGAACATCCACCAGCGCTAATGCATCTTTGAGTCTTTCTGTTATGCGTCTGTCCGCTTGAGACGGCGTTGAGTCACCGGATGGATGGTTATGGGCAAATATCACCGCTGCGGCATTGACTTCCAACACTGCTTTCACCACTTCACGTGGGTAGACGCTGGCCGCATCCACAGTTCCTTGAAACAGTTCTTTAAACTCAATCAGTCGGTTTTGGTTATCCAGTAGCAATAAGGCAAACACTTCACGCTCATGGCTGCCTAGCTTACAGCGCACATACTCTTTAGTGGCATCAGGATTGGTTAGCGCATCACCACGCACGTAGCGCGTAGCCAGTATCTCAGCGGCATGCTCTAGGATTTCATTTTCCTGATAGCGTTGCTGCTTTTGGTAATCGGAAGTTTTGGGATTCATTTCAAGCTCCTGTCGGAATCAATGATGGGGTTTCACATTGATGACATATGCCTGAAGATTTTTGGATTTAGGGCTTTAGTTACCTAATCATAATTTTAAAGTGAAAAATAAAGAGAGATAATAATCAAATCACTATAAATCATGTGCTTAGGTTGTTTTTTTTGATCTTTATTACGTCATTGGTTTCACTGGGAGTTGATGAATATGTAGTTGCTATCACAACAAATAACCATATGTTTTTGCTAGATTAGTCCTCTAATTAAGGTAATCGAATAAGGTTGTGTAGAGTGTGGTCTGATAAAGAGTCGAGTATTGACTTTCTCAATTTTAGTGAATTGTCTGAGTCTATTAGAGACTTAATTGTCGAAGAAGATCTCTTACCTCTAAGCATAGGTGTATTTGGAGACTGGGGTGCAGGAAAGTCCTCAGTTCTAGAGCTAACTAAAGATCGCATAGCTGCGGAGAATTCTGGTCATATTCAAATTCATTTTGATGCATGGCTGTTTCAAGGTTACGACGATGCAAAAGCTGCTCTACTAGAAGCTATCGCTAGAGAATTAATTAGCGTGGCTGAAGCTAGAGGAAATCAAACGGTTATATCTAGAGCTAATAAGGTTTATAAGAGAGTCGATAAAATTAGAGCCTTAGGTATGGCAATGGATATCGGAGCAACTGCATTTGGTATTCCTACCGGAGGTGCAATATCAAAGTTAATCGGTTTTGCTAGGGATGCAACTGATGAGGATGGTATTAATGAAGACAGTGATACCCAAGGGGCTATTGCCGCCGGGCAAAAGCTAGTGAGAGATAGTCAAAATCTACTAAAGGCGGAAAAAAAACTTTCTCCACCAGAAGAGATTATGGCGTTTAGAGATGAGTATGCGTCATTGTTGGAAGTGCTGGATTCTCCTTTGATTGTCTATGTAGACAACTTAGATCGATGCTCTCCCGTAAATGCGATATCTACGTTAGAGGCTATACGGTTGTTTCTCTTTTTGCCTAATACTGCTTTTGTTGTTGCTGCAGATGTAGATATGATCCGAACAGCTGTGCAGGAATACCATAAAGGTTCTAGTAAAAGGCATCAAACCGATTATCTGGATAAGCTGATTCAAGTACCAATTCACGTTCCTAAACCTGGTCAATTAGAGATTCGAGCATACGTGTTGATGCTAATGGCTCAAGATTTGGCTTTGGAAGATGTTGTTTTAAACCAATTGAGATCGAGACTTGAAAAGGATCTGCGTGAGGCATGGAAAGGCGAGCAGAGAACGATAGATGAGCTCTTCAATGGAATGGATTTTAATGAGAAAGAAAAAGCGGTTCTCGTCTTGAAAACGGCAGAAAAGCTAGCGCCAATATTGGCGACTTCGCCAAACATCAATGGTAACCCTAGAATTGTTAAGCGCTTATTGAATCAGATAAAAATGAGGAAGAAAATAGCTTCAAGGAGGGGAATGCTACTTGATGAAGCAACGTTAACTAAGTTAGTTATTTTTGAACGTTGTGTCGGAACTAATGCAGCACGATACCTATATCAGCTAATAGAAACCGAAGACGGAAAGCCCGACTTACTATTGAAGTTAGAGGAAGGTGATAGCTCATTTGATTGGCCTGATGAATGGCTCAGCGAAAAGGATTTTATTATGGCTTGGGCTAGACTTCCTCCTTCATTTTCAGACAAGAACCTCCTACCAGCAGCTTACTTGAGTAGAGAAAGTATACCACTTGGCCAAATTAACACCGTTATATCTGCTGCTGCACAGAATCTGCTAATCGCTTTAATAAAGCAAGCGAATCGAACAAGTAAAGCTAATACAAGATTAATCAATGAGACTCCGAAAGAAGAATACATGGCTGTAATGGAGGGGTTGATTGAAAACTTAGGGCACATTGAAGATTATACCAAGATGCCTAGCGGTGTAATGGGAGGAGTATTGCTCGCTGATCATGATGAGAAATGTAAGGCACTGTTTAAGGAGTTTTTAATCTCATTGCCGAAACAACGATGGATAACATCGCTAATAAAAAGTATGGAGAGTAAATAAGATATGGGTACATCGGCATCTAGTTCTGGTCCAAATAATAGTAGCCCGCTTATTCCACCATGGGCGGAACATAGTGAACCATTGGAGATCATTCCTGGGAATAGTGATGGGGAGGAGTCTGATGGTAATCAACCAAATGATTCACATGAAATAGATAATGGTTCTATTCAGGAGCTTATTCCTGGCCCTAAAGCTCCAACATTACCTAGTTCTCGTTTTTCGGGAGCAAGAAGAGCATTTGGTGATTATGCCAAATCAGGAGGAGGTGAAAAAGAGTTACACCGAGCACTGAAGAAGTATTCAACTAGCTCCAAAGGTGGTGGTAGTAACATGGCTCGCAAGCTGGCAGGAGGGATAACTGCTGGTTCAGCTTTGTTTAGCTTAGTAAGTGGAGACTCAGTAAAAGCTGGAGACAAAATACTGAATCTCTCTGATCTATCCGGTTTGTCAGTTGATCAAGCGATTGATCGAATATCAGAACATTTATGTCCGGAGGCTTCTGATTCAGATCAGATAAGAATTGCGGTGGATTATGCCCTAACAGAGGCTTTACAGGACCAAGATGAGTTTGATGAGAGTGCGTTCTCACCTGATTTAGTTGGTGATATTGTAGCCAATTATTTGACTGATTTAGTTTTTCAAGAAGTTCTAAATGATATGGGAGACGCTTGGCTTCATGCTGAAACGCATTTAAAACAACTTGAGATGGAGACTGAGCTACGGGAGTTGGTAAAAGTTGTTACTCAAACACAACTCCACAATGTTACGGGAGGGAATTATTCCGTTATGACAAGGGATACAATCGCTCAGATTCAGATAAATGTGATAGCCAAAACAATTGAAGAATGGGAGAGTTATTAATGCAACAATGTTATTTTGATAGTAATCCTGAGCATTTACCTGATCATACGATAGACTGTTATCCTGTTCAGATATATGGAACCCATCCATATGATCCTGATAAATCAAGTCTGGCATCTAGAAGTCTAATAAACAAAATTCGAGATTTAGGCGTTAACATCGATTCTAAGTCGTTGGACTTGCTAACAATTGCCACAGCTGTCACATCTGCTGAGACGTTTGTTTTGAGAAAAGATGCACCAGATGCGTGGTCGCGGCAATTAGAGCTATTTATACCTGTATATGATAAAAAATTGTGGCAGGGTGTCGCTGAAGAGTTAGCTTCAGTGCTTGGTTATCTTACAGGGGATAACTGGAAATTAAACTTTGAAACAACACAGTTAGAGTTACCTCAACCTAAAACGAGCAAAAAGGCCAAAGACAAAGCTAAATCTCTTGTCGGCTTAAATTGTGTCAGTCTTTTTTCTGGTGGTTTAGATAGTGCGGTTGGTGCTATCGATATGATTAATGGCAGTAATGTTGATAAACCATTGTTGATCAGTCATAGCTATAAAGGTGATGGTAAGAAACAAAAAGATATTAAGTCTTTGTTAAGAGGGAAATTTAGTGAGTTTTCTTTTGATATATCTCCTAAGATAATTAAAAGTAGACGCGGAAAAACAGATGTGTCTATGAGAGGGAGAAGTTTCAATTTTATTGCGTTAGCGGTGTTAGGTGTTAATGCACTCAGGTCCGCAAACAATGATGATTCAATCTCTAGGATAGTCATTCCTGAAAATGGTTATATTTCACTAAACCCTCCGCTTACGCGAAGACGGATAGGTTCCCATAGCACTAGAACAACCCACCCTTTCTATATATCGAGATTGGAACTTTTACTAAACAAAGTTGGTTTTAATATTTCACTTGAAAATCCCTACCAAATGAAGACTAAAGGCGAAATGGTCTCTGAATGTGTTGACAAGGTAGCTATTAAGAAAGCTGTTGTTTTAAGCGTTTCATGTAGTAATTGGCATAGAAAACATATCCAATGTGGTAGATGTGTGCCATGTTTAATAAGAAGAGCGGCCGTGTTCAAAGCCGGATTTACCAAAGATGCCCCCTATGATGCTGAGAATCTAGGTATTGTAAAAAAATACAAAGGTGAGCGAGATGACTTGCTTGCTGTTTCGATGGCAATTAATAAGTACCGCAATACTGAAGATTTCAAAGCTTGGATCCGGCAGAGTGGATCGTTACCTCAGGATAGACAGCTAAGGGACCAGCTTGCTGATGTTGCAAAGAGAGGTTTGCTGGAAGTTGAACAGTTCTTAAAGAGCAGGAAAGTTAAATGATGGATTTGCACTGCCACGTTGATCTCTATCCTGATTTTGAAGTGGTGCTCAAAGATATCAAAGATACTGGGTTCTATATCTTGTCTGTTACAACAGTCCCTTCTGCTTGGGAAGGGACGAAAAATCTAACTAAGGATATCCCCCGGGTTAAGACTGCTTTAGGTTTCCATCCTCAAGTTGCACATTTGCGTGAAAATGAATTAGCTTTATTTGAAAATTTAATCGCTGAGACTCGTTATATTGGAGAGGTTGGCTTAGATGGCTCCAGAGGGTTCAAAGCATATTTTGCAATCCAAACAAAAGTTTTTACTGAGGTATTAAAACTGTGTCAGCGATTTGAGGATAAAATTCTAACAATTCACAGTCTAGGTGCCGTTGAAGAAGTATTGGATTGTTTGGCAATGTATCCTGGATCAGGGGTGCCTATTTTTCACTGGTTTCTTGGGACTAAGAAACAAATTGATAAAGCTGTCCAGCTAAGTGGTTTTTTTTCAGTTGGTCCAGCGATGCTCCTAAGCGCTAGAGGTAGAAAGGTGGTTGGGTGGATCCCTAAGGATAAGATGCTGTTAGAATCTGATGGGCCATTTGCTAAATTGGGTGAAAGGTCATGTTATCCATCAGATGTGAGGGTAGTTATAAATTATTTGTGCGATCTTTGGGGGATGACAGAAAGAGAAGTTCATTCACAACTAGCGATAAATCTTCGAACACTTCTGATGTAGTTAGGCTTGGTAGCATCCACCAGAATATATGAATGAAGTTGTCAACATTGCTGACAGCTTCATGCGCTTTGAACGTTATTGATTAATTTGCCGCACAAACCGACCAGCTACCCTTAGAAGCCTCCTCGATATAGTTACTCCGCCAGCGTAGCATTTCTCGACGTTGATTAAGATATAAAGCCCGGTTGTAAATACCTCGAATTTGGTTTTTGTCCACGTGAGCTAGTGCTAGTTCAATGACGTCATTATGAAAGAGTTTAGTTTCATTTAGTGTCGTGCTAGCCAGAGCTCTTAGATCATAGGAAACCAAACGGTCTTTAAAGACCATACGTTTAAGGGCAATGTTAGCTGTTTGGCTGTTACTCTATCTGACGGAAAAACATAATCGCGATGACCACTTATCGGTTTCATTACTTCCAATAGCGCCAGCATCTGCTCTGTGAGCGGGATGCGGTGCTCTCTTATTCTTTCATTCTCTTGGATGGAATATTCCATATCTTTTCTTCCCACTAAATCTTACGTCTATTTCCTTTGGTGGAATTATGGGCTGTTACCCTGCCAACTTAAGCCCTTTTCGACTTGCGAGTGAGACATTCCCCTCAGCGGAAGCGGTTATATGATCGCTCCACCAGCACATAAGCTTTCTGCGTTGCTCAAGATATTCAGCACGATTATAAGCTTTCCGAACTTCATTCTTATCAACATGAGCTAGCGCAGCTTCAATAACGTCAGGATTGAACCCTTGCTCGTTAAGAGTGGTACTTGCTAATGCTCTTAGTCCATGAGAAACCAACTGTCCTTCAAACCCCATCCTTTTCAGCGCCATATTAGCACTCTGACTATTTACATGGCTTTTCGGATCTTTGTTACTTGGGAAAATGAATTCTCTATGACCACTGATTGGCTTCATTATTTCTAAAAGTGCCAAAGTTTGCTCTGTAAGAGGGATTGTGTGGGGACGCTTCATCTTCATTCTTTCTTCAGGAACAACCCACACTTTATTTTGAAAATCGATGTCCTGCCAACGAGCTGTAGCGCTTTCAATTGGTCTTGTCATTGTGTGTAGTTGCCACTCAAGTAAGCAACGAGTAGATAGTGTAATGTTTGCACCAGCTATAGCTTGCATCAACTCTGGTAGTCTTTCTGGTTCGATAGTTACCATATGCTGGCGTTTAGGGGCCGGAAAGAGCTTAGTGATGTCTGCTAGGTAGTTTACTTCAATGTCACCGGATGCTACAGCAAGGCGCATAACCTCATTGATTATACGACACAGTCTTTTAACTGTTTCTAAAGTTCCTTGTGCTTTTACTGGCTCAAGAATACTGAGTACCGTTCTGGGTTTGATGTCTTGAATGGGGACATTCCCAAGTTTAGGTAGGATATGTTTCTCAAGAGCACGATAAGCTTTATCTGCTGTTTCTGGTTTTACGCTCTCTCTCTTGAGTGCCAACCATCTATCAGAAAATTTACCAAAGGTATTTTCAAGCTCTGCTCTTTCTTTTAAAAGCTGTTCATCTTTATGCTGTTTTGGATCGATATTGAGAGCTAAAAGAGTTTTTGCTTCAGAACGTCTTTTCCTTGCCTCGGCAAGAGAGACATCAGGAAAACTACCAAAGCTTATGTTGTTTCTTTTTTTGGTTATTGGATGAGTGTATTTCAGAATCCATAACTTTGTGCCATTCGTTTTAACACGCAATTGAAGGCCATCACCATCAGAAAGAGTGTATTCTTTGTCGGATTCTTTAGCTTGTTTAACTTGGGTGTTAGTTAAAGGGACTACTCTTTTTGCCATGATGTACCACCAAAATAGTCGATATTTAGCCGTTGGTACATTCGATGGTACATTAAAACGTGGATGTTACAAGATGAGCATAGACAGCTATAGACAAAGATTGCTTGCTAAGTATTGATTTTACTGGGGTAGATAGACGTCGGTAGACATAAATAGAAGAGAGAGTGGTGGCCCCTCCCAGATTTGAACTGGGGACCGAACGATTATGAGTCGTGCGCTCTAACCACTGAGCTAAGGGGCCGTAGGGCATAGATTATAGGGGAAGCGTTCAATGGTGTCTAGACACTATAGGGGCCAATTCCGCTTACATCTTAGCCACTTAAATCATACAGGCACAAAAAAGGTGAGCCAACGCTCACCTTTTATTCTGCATGCTTAAATATTAACCCGCATTCAAGCGTGTGATTACTCGTCTAGGAAGCTACGCAGAGTTTCTGAGCGGCTTGGGTGACGAAGTTTACGCAATGCTTTTGCTTCAATCTGACGGATACGTTCACGAGTTACGTCGAACTGCTTACCCACTTCTTCAAGAGTGTGGTCAGTGTTCATGTCGATACCGAAACGCATACGCAGTACTTTAGCTTCACGAGGAGTCAGGCCAGCAAGAACGTCTTTAGTTGCACCACGTAGACTGGTGGCCGTTGCAGAGTCTAAAGGAAGCTCGAGAGTGGTATCCTCGATGAAATCACCTAGGTGCGAATCTTCGTCGTCACCGATTGGTGTCTCCATTGAGATTGGCTCTTTAGCGATTTTCAGTACTTTACGGATCTTATCTTCCGGCATTTGCATGCGTTCAGCCAGTTCTTCCGGAAGTGGTTCACGGCCCATCTCTTGTAGCATTTGACGAGAGATACGGTTTAGTTTGTTGATCGTTTCGATCATGTGAACCGGGATACGGATAGTACGAGCTTGGTCGGCAATTGAACGAGTGATTGCTTGACGGATCCACCACGTAGCGTAAGTCGAGAACTTGTAACCACGACGGTATTCAAACTTATCTACGGCTTTCATCAGACCGATGTTACCTTCTTGGATGAGATCCAAGAATTGTAAACCACGGTTTGTGTACTTTTTAGCAATCGAGATTACTAGACGTAAGTTCGCTTCAACCATCTCTTTCTTCGCACGACGAGCTTTCGCTTCACCGATAGACATACGACGGCTAATATCTTTGATGCTTTGAACGGTCAGAGACGTTTCACGTTCGATCATATCCAGTTTTTGGATAGAACGGCGAATGTCGTGCTCGTTACGTTTGATTTTTTCTACGTATGGCTTGTCTGAAGCAAGCACTTCATCCAACCACGCTTCGCTTGATTCGTTGCCTGTAAATAGGGCAATGAATGATTTCTTCGGCATTTTAGCGTACTCAACCGTTTGACGCATGATCAGGCGTTCTTGAGTACGTACACGATCCATTGAAGTGCGAAGTTCATTGACTAGGTAATCAAACTGTTTTGGCGTTAGACGGAACTCTTTGAATACGTCTTGCATCATTGTTGTTGCAATCGTGGCTTTCGGGCTTTCGTGGCCGTATTCATTGATCGCTAGCTGACGGTTTTGGTAGCTGGTGCGAAGTGCTGTAAACTTCTCTAGAGCAAGCTCAGGATCAATACCTGTATCTTCTTCTTCCGCTTCTTCTTCGTCTTCCGCTTCTTCGTCGTCTTCGTCGTCTAGATCTGTTTCAGCCAGTTCTGAGCCGATGTGTGTTGCCGTTGGTGCAGCCGTGCCATCGTCGTCTGGGTCAACAAAGCCATTAATTAGATCGGTTAAGCGAATTTCTTCTGCTTGTACGCGATCAAACTGTTCCAGAATGTATGGAATGGTACCTGGGTACTCAGCCACAGAGAGTTGAACAGTATTGATGCCATCTTCAATGCGTTTAGCAATATCGATCTCGCCTTCACGAGTCAGTAGCTCAACGGTACCCATTTCACGCATATACATACGAACAGGGTCAGTAGTTCGGCCAATTTCGCTCTCTACGCTGGAAAGCGCAGCGGCAGCAGCTTCAGCTGCATCTTCATCTATATTGGCATCGTCATCATTCAGCGCAAGATCATCAGCATCAGGCGCAGTTTCAACTACCTTGATACCCATGTCGTTAATCATTTGAATGATGTCTTCTACCTGTTCAGAATCCACGATTTCTGCAGGTAGGTGGTCGTTTACTTCGGCGTAGGTCAGATAGCCTTGTTCCTTGCCTTTAATAACAAGTAATTTTAGCTGTGACTGCGGATTTTGATCCATAGATGATATCCAACTTCAGGTCTGGTGAAGGATGTTGCATTCTCAAATGCAAACCAATTATGTTAACAAATTTATTAAATGCTGACTAATCAAACAGGGTTACGCTTTTAGATCTCGCATTAAAGCGAGTAGCTCCCTTTTTTCTTCGGCTGATAAACCGACACTTCTTGCTTTGGCCTGCAGGTTTTCAATTTGTTTTTCAACGCACTGGGCAAGGATATTGTCCAATGAATCTAAAAATATGTCTTCTTGGTTGTCTTCGTCGAGGGGGATTTCCCAGCTCGCAAGACGAGACAGAAGAGCCTCATGTTTATTTTCTCGCCAATGTTCTAATAATTGGCCTGTGCTGATATGGGGATTCACTCGGCAGATATCAAGTACTTCGACGAATAAACTTAATCCAGGTAGTGGTAACCCCTTAATGCTTGATAAATCCGGTATCATATCAGCATAGCTCGGATTTTGGATAAGCAAAGCAATAACCTCACGCATTGGCGTGCGCTTAAGCTCTTTATGCGGTTGAGGTGCCGGGTTCTTTGTGTGAACGCGAGCACGTCTCAATTGATTATCAAATCCAGTCCGCTCATCGAGCAGTTTTTCGAGCAGCTCTTGGAAGTAAACGTCTGGGATTTTGTTAATCAAAGCGCTGGCGTGTGCACGCAGTGCTGATTTCCCTTCTGTTGTTCCTAAGTTTAGTTTATGCAGTTCGATGAGGTTATCAAACAAGTAAGTCGAGAGCGGCGTCGCATTTTGCACGAGTTGTTCAAACGCGCTTTTGCCGTGTTCTCTTATATAACTATCAGGGTCTTCGCCATCCGGCAAAAATAGAAACTTTAATGTATTACCTGTTTTTAGAAACTCTAATGCGTTTTCTAATGCACGCCACGCTGCTTCTTTACCCGCTCGGTCACCGTCATAACAACAAACCACGGTGTTGGTTTGTCGGAACAACAATTGAACGTGATCCCCAGTGGTTGAGGTGCCCAGTGACGCGACCGAGTAATCGACACCGTATTGTGCCAGAGCAACGACATCCATGTAACCTTCAACCACAAGTATCTGAGGCGGTTCACGGTAGGCTTGCATCACTTCATAAAGACCGTAAAGCTCTTTGCCTTTATGAAAGATAGGTGTTTCTGGTGAGTTCAGATATTTCGGTGTGCCGTCTTCTAATACACGACCGCCAAATCCAATCACTCGGCCACGGCGATCACGAATTGGAAACATCACGCGGCCACGGAATCGATCGTATCGGTTGCCTTTATCGTTCTCGATTAACATGCCACCAGTAACCAGCATGTCTTGGGCTTCTTTTTGTTGCCCAAAGTTTTTACGAACAAGGTCCCACTCGTCGGCCACGTAACCAATACCAAACTTCTGGACGATTTCGCCAGAGAGCCCACGATTCTTTAGGTACTCAATCGCTGGTTTGTTGCTTGATATCTTAAGTTGTGAGCGATAAAAGTTGCTGATGCCGCCCATTAAGTCATAGAGATTACGTTTTTGTTCGCTGTTGGCTCTGGGTGTTGTTGATATTTCACCGCTGCGTTGCTCTCTTGGGACCTCTAACCCTAGAAATGAAGCAAGTTCTTCAATCGCTTCCACGAAATCGAGGCGTTCGAACTCCATCATGAAGTCGATAGCATTGCCGTGCACGCCACAGCCAAAGCAGTGATAAAACTGTTTTTCTTGGCTGACGCTGAAAGAGGGGGTTTTCTCGTTGTGAAATGGGCAACAAGCACCGTAGTTTTTGCCTTTTTTCTTAAGTTTCACGCGTGCGTCCACAATATCGACAATGTCGAGACGCGCTAGGAGATCATCGATGAAACTACGCGGGATGTGTCCTGCCATAAAACCTTAGAAAAATACACTAACTGGGAGTGGGGTAATAATAGTTTGAATGGGTTACAGATACAAACAAGCCGTGCGTTCCGAAGGATTGCACGGCTTGTTGCAATTTGATTTGGGATTAAGCGAGTTTAGAACGAACTAAACCACTAACTTTACCCATATCTGCACGCCCTTGAATTTGTGGTTTCAAGATAGCCATTACTTTACCCATGTCTTGCATGCCCGTAGGTTGAGCTTCAGCAATTGCGCTATCAAGTAGTGCAATGACTTCTGCTTCCGTTAGCGGTTGAGGCATAAAGCCTTCAAGTACCGTAATTTCTGCTTTTTCCACGTCAGCAAGATCTTGACGATTTGCTGATTCATATTGAGCAACAGAATCGCGACGTTGCTTAACCATTTTAACTAATACAGCAAGAATGTCGTCGTCGTTCAGAGTGATCCGTTCGTCAACTTCACGTTGCTTGATTGCTGAAAGAGCTAAGCGGATAGTGCCAAGGCGCGGTTTGTCCTTGGCTTTCATCGCTAATTTTTGCTCTTCTTTGAGTTGTTCAATAAGAGCCATAACTCAGTCCTTATGGATTAAGTTATTAGTACAGGCGAACGCGACGTGCGTTTTCGCGAGCTAGCTTCTTAGCGTGACGCTTTTGAGCTGCTGCTTTAGCGCGTTTGCGAACTGTAGTTGGCTTTTCGTAATGCTCACGACGACGCACTTCAGAAAGGATACCTGCTTTTTCACAAGAGCGCTTGAAACGACGTAGTGCAACGTCGAACGGTTCGTTTTCACGTACTTTAACTATTGGCATATGCCTTTCACCTCAGGGGTTATTCATTATCGCTGGTCATTCAGTACCAAATCAGAGAAGTTACCCATCGAGCTAACTCTCTATTCGCGTTTGGCTATTAACCAGCTTGATCAAAAATGGTGCGGAATTTTAATCCGATCACAGTGGCTTTGTAAAGCACTTTGTCGATTATAGTCTGTACAATATTTGTTTGAAGCGCTTAGGCAGGGTAATATTGCGTTAATTTCCCATTTTAGACGAAAGCGTGCCGAGAAAATTATGCGCATTATTGGTATTGAAACCTCTTGTGATGAAACAGGAATCGCGATTTATGATGATGAGCAAGGGCTGCTTTCTCATCAATTATATAGCCAAGTAAAGCTGCACGCCGATTACGGTGGTGTGGTGCCTGAGCTAGCTTCGCGTGACCACGTAAAAAAAACAATTCCTCTGATTAAAGCGGCATTAGCGGAAGCGAATCTGACCTCGAAAGACATTGATGGTGTGGCTTACACCGCTGGCCCGGGGTTGGTGGGTGCACTGCTTGTAGGTGCAACGATTGGTCGTAGTATTGCTTATGCGTGGGGCGTGCCTGCTGTGCCTGTTCACCATATGGAAGGTCACCTGCTTGCGCCAATGTTAGAAGATAACCCACCTCCATTCCCATTTGTGGCTCTACTGGTTTCTGGTGGCCATACCATGATGGTCGAAGTGAAAGGTATTGGTGAATACCGAATCCTTGGTGAGTCGATTGATGATGCCGCGGGTGAAGCGTTTGATAAAACCGCGAAACTGATGGGCTTAGATTACCCTGGTGGTCCACTGCTATCTCGCTTGGCAGAAAAAGGCACTCCGGGTCGTTTTAAGTTCCCGCGCCCAATGACCGATCGTCCGGGTTTAGATATGAGCTTTTCTGGTCTGAAGACGTTCGCAGCGAATACCATTCGCGACAACGATAATGATGACCAAACGCGTGCTGATATCGCCTACGCGTTCCAAGAAGCGGTTTGTGCAACCTTAGTCATCAAGTGTAAACGCGCCTTGGTAGAAACGGGCATGAAACGTATAGTGATTGCTGGCGGTGTAAGTGCCAACAAACAACTGCGTGTTGAGCTTGAAGCTCTTGCCAAGAAAATCGGTGGTGAGGTGTACTACCCACGCACAGAATTCTGTACAGATAATGGTGCGATGATCGCTTATGCGGGTATGCAGCGCTTGAAGAATGGCGAAACAGCGGATTTATCCGTTCACGCCACACCGCGTTGGCCCATTGACCAACTAGAGCCAATTGCGTAATTGGCTATAGTGTTTCGATAAACGGTCGCTTGGTGCGGCCGTTTTTATA
Source organism: Vibrio minamisatsumaniensis (assembly GCF_050337445.1). Classification (NCBI taxonomy): domain Bacteria; kingdom Pseudomonadati; phylum Pseudomonadota; class Gammaproteobacteria; order Vibrionales; family Vibrionaceae; genus Vibrio; species Vibrio minamisatsumaniensis. The sequence goes on from NZ_JAKJSY010000009.1 coordinate 57,852, forward strand.
TATTGTTGCTTTATCAGCTTAACGATGTTCGTAGATAGATATTAGGGAAGAAAATGAATCACTTTACTGTAGATAATCAGTCAATGACCTACCTCGATGAAGGTCAAGGTCCAGTTGTTGTATTCGGTCACAGCTATCTTTGGGATAGTGCGATGTGGAAGCCACAGATCGAAGCATTAAAGACTCAGTATCGCTGTATTGTTCCAGAGCTTTGGTCACATGGTGAATCTCAATCGGCACCCACTTCGATGCGTAACTTGAAAGATTATGCTCAGCACGTTTTGGCTCTGCTTGATCATTTAGAGATCGAAGACTTCTCAGTGGTTGGACTATCGGTTGGCGGTATGTGGGGGGCTGAGTTAGCAGAATTAGCTCCCGCTCGCATTAAGTCATTAGTACTGATGGATACTTTCGTTGGTCTCGAACCAGAAGTGGCTCATACGAAATACTTCAGTATGTTGGATACCATCACTCAAACCAAGACGGTTCCTCAACCAATTGTTGAAGCGGTTGTGCCATTGTTCTTCGCGAATGATGCTCAAACTCAGACTCCGGCTTTAGTCGAAGGTTTTACTCAGCAGTTGTCACAACTTGAGGGGGAGAGAGCTGAAGAGGTGGCGCGCATCGGTCGCATGGTCTTTGGTCGTCGAGACATGATTGAAGCGATAGAGAGTTTTGCATTGCCCGTTTTGATAGCGGTAGGACAAGAAGATAAACCACGTCCGGCACTGGAGTCATACTTAATGCATGATTGCATAACAGGCAGTGAATTGGTGGTGATTCCAGGGGCTGGTCATATTAGCTCGTTAGAGCAACCCAAGCTTGTGAACACCATGCTGAAAACGTTTTTAGATAAACATCTGCTGTAAGCACTTAAAGAGCGAATAGTATTGACCAATCAGATTGACGTCGGTTCAAACGTATCTCGGTTTAAAATGTTCGGCTTAAGCATCAACGTTTAAGCCGATTTTTTTTGTCCGAGTTTTGGTTCACTGCCATCGAGTAGTCGACGGATATTTTGATGATGGCGTAGCACAATCAAACAACACAACATGGCAACGGGCAGAGTATATTGTGGTTTGACGAGCCAAGCGTAAAACGGAGCAAGGAGCACGGTAACCAGTGCGGCTAGAGAAGAGTAACGAAATAGAAACGCCACAATCAACCAAGTTGCCATGAGCATACCGGTTAAGTCGAACCCAATTGGGGCGATGGCTCCGAGAGCGGTTGCCACGCCTTTCCCCCCTTTGAAGTGGAAGAATATCGGATACATATGCCCTAGACACGCGGCAATGGCGACAACCCCTAAAATGATTGGAGCGATATTGAGATAATAGCCAAGCCATACAGGAATGGTGCCTTTAAGCATGTCACACAACAACACAGAAGCCGCTGCGCCTTTACCGCCGACACGCAGAACATTGGTGGCGCCAGGGTTATTCGAACCCACCGTTCTAGGGTCAGGAAGTCTTAAGATTCGGCATATCAAGACCGCACTAGAGATTGAACCTAGCAAATAGGCTGCAATGATCATGATTAGTGCCAATGGGGTCATGTCTTTCCTTAAACGGTTATAAGCCTAACGATGGGAAAATAATGCTCAATCCAAGAGTAATTGATATCATATCTCGAATTACGCAAATAATACGTTTTTTTCCCCAATATGGGTATCCGACCTCTAAAAGGACAAGTCATGGCGCTGGATAAAGTTTTCATTGAACAGCTAGAAGTAATTACAACGATCGGTGTTTACGATTGGGAACAAGAGATTAAACAAAAACTGGTGCTTGATATTGAAATGGCTCATGACAATCGCCCTGCGGGCAAAAGTGATAACGTGGTCGATGCGTTGGATTACTCAACGGTGAGTACTGCCGTGCTTGACCATATTGCGAATGGCCGATTCTTATTGGTTGAACGTGTGGCAGAAGAAGTCGCGGAATTGATCATGACTCAGTTCTCTGTGCCTTGGATTAAAATCCGCTTGGCAAAACCGGGCGCAGTACCACAAGCGAAAGCGGTAGGCGTGATCATTGAACGAGGTCAAGCATGACAATAGCCTATGTTGGTGTTGGCACGAACATAGACCGCGACAAGCATGCAAGGGTGGCATGGACAGAGCTTCAATCGTTAGGGATTAACCTCAAATGCTCTAAAATCTATCACTGTGAGCCTGTGGGGTTTAAAAGCTACCCGTTTTATAACTTTGTCATAGAACTCGATACCTCACTCTCACTGACTGAATTTTCCCAGCAGCTGCGTAACATTGAGTTTAAATGGGGTCGCTCTCAAGATGCACATAAACTCCAAGATCGAACGCTCGATCTTGATGTGGTGTTGTTTGGAGAGGTGGTGTCTGAGCGTGATCCAGAACTGCCTCGCAGTGATATATTTAAATATCCTTTTGTAACACAACCACTTTATGATCTCTGTCCAGCGAGAGTGATCCCGCAGGACGGAAGAACCGTGGATGAAATATGGCAGAAGATGCAATCATTAGACTCGCTCTCTGTCGTAGATATAAAACTATAATTTTTAAGGTGAGTCATGAGTTATTTTGAAGCGTTTATGCTGGCGTTGGTGCAAGGCTTTACTGAATTTCTACCTATCTCCAGCTCAGCACACTTAATTCTACCTTCTGCTGTTTTAGGTTGGGAAGACCAAGGCTTGGCTTTTGATGTTGCGGTTCATGTTGGTACTTTAGCTGCTGTGATCATCTATTTCCGCACAGAAGTGGTGTCTCTTCTGAGCGCTTTCTTTGGTTCGGTATTTAAGGGCGATCGCAGTAAAGAAGCGAAGCTGGCGTGGATGATCATTCTCGCGACGATTCCTGCGTGTATCTTTGGTTTGTTGATGAAAGATATTGTTGAGCTTTACTTACGTAGTGCGTGGGTGATTGCGACGACAACGATTATCTTTGGTCTCTTGCTTTGGTGGGTGGATAAGAACTCAAGCTTGCGTGATGACGAATATCAAGCGGGTTGGAAAAAGGCGCTGTTTATTGGCCTTGCTCAAGCCATGGCGATCATTCCGGGTACGTCTCGTTCTGGTGCCACCATTACCGCCGCGCTTTATCTGGGTTTCACTCGTGAAGCCGCCGCTCGATTCTCTTTTCTCATGTCTATTCCTATCATCATGCTAGCAGGGGGTTACTTAGGTCTGAAGCTAGTAACCAGTGGTGATCCTGTTCATGTGGGCACCTTAATCACGGGGATCGTGGTATCTTTCATTAGTGCTTATATCTGTATTCACTTCTTTTTGAAGCTTATCTCACGTATGGGTATGACACCGTTTGTTATCTACCGTCTGATCCTTGGTTGTGGTCTGTTTGCTTTCTTGATGATGCAGTAACCGTGATGACGTAATTAAATGCTGTTACGTAGACCAATTGTTCGTCCTACCGATTGAAACGGAAAAACCCGCTTAGTGGCGGGTTTTTTAATGCATGATAATCAGCGTTATGAAGATCAATGCGTTGCGAGTTCTGATAGCGCTTTTTCAATGACGACAGCTCTACGTTGCTCTTGTTCTTCTCGAATATCTTTACCTTGAAAACCATCGGCTATGATCGCTTTCACCTCGACTTGAAGCGCTGCTTGGTAAGCGACTTCAAAACGCGCTTTTTGAGGGTAAGGCAGATCTTCTAACCCTTTTCGGCCGGCGTGGTCAGCTTGGCAGCAAAGCAGTATATCGTTGAGCCTATCTGGCTTACGCCAAACATCGAACTTGTTGAGAATCTTGAGAAAAGTGGTTGGCTTGAGCTCTTCTGCACGATGGATATTAGAATGCTGCTCGCACACTAATAGCGCTAGATCTCTAAATTCATTGGGGATTCTGACTCGTTCACATAGCTTTTTGATGATATTAACACCAGTGTGGCAATGCATTTTGTGGCTCGGCCATTCACTTTCTGGCGTGACGCCCTTACCTAAATCGTGCACTTGAGCGGCAAAGCGTACTGGCAGCGATGGACTTAAGCGTGCGGCTTGTTGAGCAACCATCAACGTATGAATGCCCGTGTCGACTTCAGGGTGCCATTTCTCAGGTTGAGGGACGCCAAAGAGAGCGTCAATTTCGGGTAATACAACCGCTAATGCCCCACACTCTCTCAGTACGGAGAGGAACACTTCTGGGTGTGGTGTGCTCAGCGACTTATGCCACTCTTGCCAAACTCGTTCGGCGGTGAGATGTGCGAGTTCGCCTGATTGAACGATGCTGCTCATCATTGTCATGGTTTCTAGGGCAACCGTGAAGTTGAGATGGTGAAGTTTGGCAGCGAAGCGAGCCACACGCAGTACGCGAAGAGGGTCTTCAACAAAAGCGTCCGAAACGTGTCTTAAAACACGATCGGAGAGATCTTGCTGGCCATGGTAAGGATCGTAAAGTTGACCTTTATCATCTTGAGCGATGGCGTTGATGGTCAGATCTCGGCGCATCAGGTCTTCTTCCAAACTGACGTCTGGAGCAAAGTAACACTCGAAGCCGGTATAACCGGAACCGGATTTTCTCTCAGTGCGAGCCAGTGCGTGTTCTTCTTTGGTTTTTGGGTGTAGGAATACGGGGAAATCTTTGCCCACCGCAGTAAAACCAAGGTTTTCCATCTCTTGAGGGGTACTCCCCACCACGACCCAATCTCTATCATAACTGTCGATATTGAGCAGCTTATCTCGTACTGCTCCACCGACGAGATAGCGCTGTAGCGCTCGCTCTTGTGGGCGGCCATCGAATATTTGCAACGTATCACCTCGAAATGTTTTATCACTGCTGGACTTTACTGCAAGCAATGGTACTTTCCATTAACCGTAATTATAGGGCAGCACATGTATAAGGAATATTTTGGCTTCGTTGAGATGCCATTTTCGATTGTACCAAATTCTCGCTATTTGTTTTTGAGTCAGCGTCATCAAGAAGCGATGCAGAACTTACAAGCCGGTTTAGGCGAGGGTGGGGGCTTCGCTATGCTTACTGGTGAGGTCGGTACAGGAAAAACAACGGTCGCTAAAGCGATGTTGTCATCACTCGATAGTCAGACTCAAGCAGGCCTTATACTTAACCCGACCTTTTCTAATGCGGATTTACTGGAAGCTATCTGCGATGAATTTGAGGTCGAGTACCCAGAGCAGGCATCGTTAAAACAGCTCAGTCAGGCCATTCATCACTTCCTGCTTGATAGCCATGCCGAAGGTATTCAAACTCTATTGGTGATAGATGAGGCTCAACATCTCGCAGCCGATGTGTTGGAGCAGTTGCGCCTTCTCACTAACTTAGAAACGGACAGTCGTAAGTTGCTAAAAGTACTGTTGGTCGGCCAACCTGAATTACAACAGCACTTACAAACCACGCAGCTACGTCAGCTAGCGCAGCGTATTACTGGTCGCTATCACTTACTGCCACTCAATATGGAAGAGACCGGCAAGTACATCGCGTTTCGTTTGGAAACCGCGGGTGGCGAGCAGATGTTATTTTCAAATCGTTCTATCAAGCTGATCGCTCAATATACCCATGGTATTCCAAGGCTGATTAACCTGGTATGTGACAAAGCGCTTCAACTCTCTTTTCATGATGGTGAGCTGACTCCTTCGAATGAAACCGTGAACCGAGCTTGTCAGCTGATCATGGCTTTTCAGGCCGATGTCTATCATGTTGAGAAAGTTCGTCGCGTTCATGTCGCCCCTAAATTATTCCAATATGCAGCCATAGCCACACTAAGTGTTGGCTTTGCGATAGCGACCTTTAACATCGCCCCATCATACATCGCGTCATGGTTAGCGACTCAGACTTCAAACGAAGTAAAAAATGAAGTGTTGGCAGGCTCTCAGCGAACTGTGGTAGCAGAGAGTGCTAGGTTAACCGCTGAACCGAAGGCTTCAAAGTTTGCATTACCACAAGATATTCAACAGCATTTGATGCAGGGAACCCATCGCTCTCTCGCTATCAAGGACTTGTATACCCTTTGGGGTTATCAATCTTCACTACGCGATGACTTATGTTTAAGTGAGCCGCAAAGTGTGTTTGTGTGTCAGCAACATCGCTCCAATTTGACGTCGTTATTGGCGTTGGGGGTGCCGGTAGTGCTTCATTTAGAGATAGAGCAAGAATCCGTGTTTGCGGTGCTTTATGGCGCATCTGAAGCGTCTGTCGAGCTACTGGTTAACGAAAAGCTGTTGGTGATGCCGAAGCAATCCTTAGAGCAAATCTGGCAAGGCGATTATGTTGCCATTTGGAAGCAGCCGTTAAGAGAGACCCTTAAAGAGGGCTATCAAGGTGAGGCGGTTGCTATGCTTGACTTGCTACTTTCAGAAGTTTTGGGTGAAGTGGTGTCGGGTAGTGATGTGTTTGATCGCGAGCTCAAAATGAAAGTCGAGGCGTTTCAAACTTGGCAAGGTATGTCTGTTGATGGCATCGCAGGTCAGCGCACCTTAGCAAGATTGCAAAGGTTAGCTCAACTCGACTCGCCGAAGTTGATGTCACTAGAAGGAGGCGAAAGCTAATGTCACGTATTATGCATGAGCTTAAACGGTCGTCTACCAAGCTGTCATCGGTTAATCAATCCAGCTTCAAAGGCTATCAGAACCATCATATGCCTAGTTTAGAGCGAGGAGTTGGCAATAAACGAAGTTCGTTGCGAGCGATAGGGCTGCTCATCATTTTTGTTCCTTCTTTGTTGGTGGGGGGCGCTCTGGTGTATCAATCGTACAGCCAACAACAGGCACATTTAGCTAAGCAATCCGTCAATACGGTAATGGCCGAGCTTGAACCTCAAATCGTTGAGGTTGAGGATGTCGCACAGACGAAAGCGACAGCGTTGGCATCGGCGGAGAATAACACGCTGTTTGCTGTTCGTGTCGCTCCGACAAACAAGGCATTAAAAGCATTACCACGCCAAGAGGTGTATGCGCGGGTTGAATTTGAGACGAAAAGTAACCAGCTTGCTGTTGGGCCATCAGTCACAAGGGCTAATACCCGTGAGACACTTAAAACGACTGTGAGTGCAGCTCCCAAACCGGCTCAGCCAACCGTTCAGCCAAGTGCGAGTGATAAGAGGGCTCAACCATCAGTGGACCATGATTTGTTGCAGGGGCTCGATCTGAGTCAATTCTCACCTGATCTGGCATTGAAGCTCGAGTCCATGATGGGAAAGCAACAAAGCGCACCCGAACCGATGGACTCAAGACCTGCCGGACAGGCGGAGTCACAGGTCATAGAGCTGGAGTCTCATCGCGATAGCTTATCGGGTGTTCTGCCTAAATTAGATCTGCAAACTCATATGTATTCGAGTAGTGAAGCTAAGCGTTGGGTAAAAGTAAATGGCCATGAAGTGACGCAAGGAGATTGGATTGAACAAGGTATACGGTTGCTAGAGATCAAGCCACAGTCGGTGATCATAGAATTCAATCAACAGAAGATAGAAATCCCAGCGTTGTACGAATGGCAAGGTTAGTGAGTTCTAAAGGCATCAAAATGACTGACAAATAAAAAGGAGCACCGAGGTGCTCCTTTTTGATGTTCGATACTGAGTTTACGGTACCGGATACCAGCGCTAAGTTACGCCCAACCGTTTGGTGACTTTCTGCGACGAGGCATTATGTGCGGCAGAACAAGGCCAAGAAGTAGACCAATACCCGCTACACCCCCACCGTACATGAAGTACTTCAACAGTAAGTCGTCTTTTTGTGTGTCTAGTTTCGCACGCAGCTCACGGTTTTCTGTTTGAGAGCTCGTCAGCTGTTGATTGATTTTGCTGTAGTTTTGTTCAAGCTCAGCAATTTGCGTGTTACGAGAGTCTAGAGACTTCGCTAGGCCGGCTTTTTCACTGTCAGCATTTTGGCGAGCGTTTGCTAGCTTGTCTTTTACTTCAGCCAGCTCTTTCTCTAGCTTAGGCATGCGTAATGCCATGCTCTCTTTAGTGCTGACAAGCTTACTTTCAACCCAACCTTTACGACCACGGTTGTCTTGGATTTGAGTGTAACCCGTGCTTTTATTGGTTTGCAGGTAGGTGATCTTCTCACCTGCATCAACACTTCCTATAATACGGAACGTATTGTTTGGACCTGAATGCATGTAAGTAAATAGTTTGTCTGCAATATAACGGTCTTGTGCAAAGGCCGCTGGAGCCGCAAGCATTGCAAACAAAACGAAGCTAATCAGTTTTTTCACAGTAAATCCCTTAACGATTTGAATTGGGTAGGCGTATGAGTCAGCCTCAATCAACAAATAATATTTAGTTTCTTAATGCGGTGCAACAAAGAAGGGAGGCAAAGCCTCCCTTTCTGTGTATTTGAGTCAATAATGACATGTTATTTACATAGTATTATTGAAACTCACGCTATTCTGACGCAATTATTTACGAGCGAAGTCGCGATTACATGCTAAACATCGCCTGAATTGCGTAGAAGAATACAACAGCAAGTAGTGCGCCAGCGGGTAACGTCACAATCCATGATGCAACGATATTACGCACGACACCCAAGTTGAGTGCTGCGATACCACGTGCAAAACCTACGCCTAATACCGCACCAACCAGTGTTTGCGTCGTTGAGATTGGAAGGCCAGTACCCGAAGCCAGTACAACGGTACATGCCGTCGCAAGCTGAGCGGCAAAGCCACGGCTTGGTGTGAGCTCTGTAATTCCAGTTCCTACCGTTGCCATCACTTTATGGCCCATGGTCGCGAGACCCACAACGATACCAACCCCACCAAGTGGAAGAATCCACCATGCGATAGTGCTTTTACCTGTAATCTCACCCATATGTTCAACGGTTGAAACAACTGCTGATAGTGGACCTATCGCATTTGCTACGTCGTTTGAACCGTGGGCAAAAGCCATCGCACAAGCGGTAATAACCATGAGCACACTGAAGATACCTTCTACGCCAGTAAAGCCGTGATCTTCTTCACGGTGAGCAAATTTCTTCTGAATGTATAAGTAGCCACCAACCATGACGACGGCAGATATGCCTGCAGCCCACATCCACGCTTCAGTACCGCTTAGGTGAAGACCAACGTGTTTAAGACCTTTCTTGATCGTAACAAGTGCAATGACCATGGTCGTAATGAACATGTACACAGGCACAAAGCGCTTAGCGTTAAACAACGGATTTTCAGTATCGAATATCAGTCGCTGAGCACTGACAAAAATGAGATAGGCGAAAATGCCGGAGATCAACGGTGTGATAATCCAACTTCCCACAATACCTTGAACGCTGTTCCAATCTACGGCTTCCGTTCCTACTGACACACAGGCGAAACCGATGATTGCACCGATGATTGAGTGAGTGGTTGATACTGGCCAACCCATGTATGAAGCCAGAAGTAGCCACGTACCAGCTGCGAGTAGTGCAGACATCATGCCGTACACAAGTACATCAGGTTGGTGCGCAAACAGAGATGTTTCGATAACACCTTTACGGATCGTGTCTGTTACTTCGCCGCCCGCAAGGTAAGCCCCTGCGAATTCAAAGATCATTGCAATAATGATCGCTTGTTTTACGGTTAGAGCTTTAGAGCCTACTGAGGTGCCCATTGCGTTCGCAACGTCATTTGCACCAATACCAATAGCCATCAAGAAACCGAAAGCTGCTGCAACAATAATCAGGACAGTGCCGTAGTTAGCAAGGATATCCATCGTAATACCTAGTTGTTTGATAACAAGCGGAACAAATTTAGACGCAAAAAACCGCTCAGCGAGAGAAATACTCAACGCTCAAGTGGTTTGGTTAAAAAATGCTCTTCGTTATTTGGTTAACGTATGATTTAAGATCGAGAAAGCATTACTTCAAGACGAGCGCCTACACGCTGCGCTTGATCTGCAATACCACCGACCCATTCAAGAATTTTGTATAAGAACATGATATCAACGGGATTCATATCGAATTCAATTGCCATTAACTGTTGGCGTAATTCGATTTGCATCGCGTCGGTGTCATCTTCAATAACGTCTAATTGATGAATCATTTCAGCAACGAGTGTTACTTCACGGCCTTTAAAGCCCGTTTCAAGCAATTCGTCTAATTCATTGATTACGCTTTGTGCTTGGTTCGCTGCATCTAGACAACGTTTTACGTAAGCAATGAAGTTCTGTTGCATTGGAGCAGGAATGACAAGTTGACGACCATACACACGGCCTGCAATGTCTTTCGCTAGGTTTGCGAGTTTGTCTTGTTGTGTTAATAGCTCCAACATATCGGTGCGATCAACGGGCATAAACAAACCACGAGGAAGTTTAAGGCGAATTTCACGTTTTAGTACGTCAGCTTCTTTCTCAAGGTGAGAAATCTGAGCTCGAATTTCTGATGCTTTTTCCCAGTCACCTTTCGAAGAAACTTCAAAAAAGTTAACTAAGTGAGAACAACATTCGTTCACGCATACTACGTGACGCTGCAAAGGTTTAATTGGGGACTTTGCAAATAACCCCATAATTGTATTTACTGGCATGGTCATCCAACCTAATAAATAATAACCTTAAAACAACATACACCATATTCACGGTGAAATGTTAAGCGATGGCTACAAAGTCGCGCATGTTAACCTAATCAATGTCTCATTAAAACTGTTTTAGATCATCATAAGGGTGATATTTCTGACTTGCTGACTTTTCGAATTGGCAATATCCTGTCCCTATCTTCACAGAAAGGTATAACTATGGAAACCGAGATAGAACTGAAGTTTTTTGTTTCTCCTGATTTTTCAGAGACATTACGCAATAAAATTGCTGAAACTAAAGTACTTCAGCACAGTTGTCGAGCGCTAGGTAACATCTACTTTGACACTCCTGACAACTGGCTACGCAAGCACGATATTGGTTTGCGCATTCGACGCTTTGATGACGTATTTGTACAAACAGCAAAAACCGCAGGTCGTGTGGTTGCAGGCCTGCATCAAAGGCCTGAATACAATGCTGAGCATGATAGCAACGAACCTAAGTTATCGTTACACCCTGAAGACATTTGGCCTAACGGTAAAGACATTGAAACGTTGCAAGCTGAGCTTACCCCTCTATTTTCTACTAATTTTACTCGTGAGCAGTGGTTGATTGGTATGCCTGATGGTAGCCAAGTAGAGGTCGCATTCGACCAAGGTTTTGTTGAATCAGGCGAACGTCAAGACCCCATTTGTGAGGTTGAGTTAGAACTTAAATCTGGCCAAACGGATGCGTTGTTTACGCTTTCTCGACTATTCTGTGAACAAGGCGGCATGCGTTTAGGGAACCTCAGTAAAGCGGCTAAGGGTTATCGCCTTGCTCAAGGTTACCAAGGCGATGAAGTGATGCCTTTGACCTTAGTGGATACGAGCAAAAGTGATACTGTTGAATCGTGCTTCATTCAATCTCTAGAGCATGCACTCGCTCATTGGCATTATCACGAGCAGATTTTCTCTGAGCGTCAATCGATTGAGGCATTATATGAGATCAGTCATTCGCTGAGCTTTATTCGACAAAACTTTACCATTTATGGCGGCATTGTGCCACGCAGAGCGAGTGCTATCTTACGTCAAGAGTTGAAGTGGCTTGAGCAGGAGCTCGATTGGCTTAAGAGCTATGATCACTTGGAATATTTGCTTGAAGATAAAGGCCATGTGCTGCGTAAGTTGGACGCGCGCAAGTTTTTGGTTGCCGAACTGAAAGAGATGCAAGAACAACTCCCTGATCGTGAGGCGTTGCTCACCTTGTTGAGTTCTGCACGTTATACCGGTTTATTGTTAGATCTTAGTCGTTGGATTTTATCTCGAGGTTGGCAGCCGTTCTTAGACGATAAAGCTCGTGAACAAATGGCGCGTGGTATTGAATGGTTTTCGGTACAACAATTAGAGCGAACATGGGCGGATTTAATCGAAGCTTTCCCACCTGAACGCGTAATGACAAGTCAAGCCTATATCGATCAACAATATCGTTTAATGCGAAACCTCTATTCTGGGGTTGGTTTTGCGAGCTTATACGATGATGGCGAGCGTAACAGCTTCCGTTTGCCATGGGACGATCTTGTTCAGGGTATCGATGACTTACTGGCGTTGAGAACACTTTCCCCATTAACGGATAAGTTGGAAGGCAGTGAGAAAGATCAATTGGAGCGTTGGTTAGCTCGTCAGGAAGTGTCGATCTTGCATGCAATGGAACAGACACGTCAAATTAGTGTGGAAGTTGAGCCATATTGGCAAGATTAAGACCAACACGACGATGAATAATAAAATGGGGCTACGGCCCTATTTTTTTGTTTGTTGTTCGAGTTTCTCTAATCGTTTTAGGATCTGTTGTTGTTGTTCTATGATTTTTTCAAGATGCTTCTCTTTGCTTTCCGCTCGTTGATTCTCATGACGAGTTGGGGAGGTAATCAAAGATGTAATTAGGCCTGAAATCATACCAAAAATACCGACACCACAAACAATAATCAGAGAGGCGACCAGTTTCCCTGAACTGGTCACTGGATAATGATCACCATACCCCACGGTGCTTATCGTGACGAAGGCCCACCATAAAGCATCTTGCCCTGTTGTAATGTTGGCATTGGGATCTTGGTGCTCTAAAAGCAGTATGGTCCCTGCGCCTAACGTAAGGAGCATCACCAATAGCAGAATAATTGAGGCGAGAGTGGTCTCTTTTCGGTTGCGGAATAACTCTCTGAACACGCGTTTTCCTGAACGAAGAACAAGAATGACACGCAGAATCTGAAAAATGCGAGCGAAACGAAGCGGTTCGACCATGGGGATGCTTGCCAAGAAATCGATCCAGTGTACTTTCAAATATTCTTTCTTATTTTGTGATCTGAATAGATCTATTGTGAGCTGAAAAAGAAAAACACTACAGATTATAAAGTCGAGGCCGACAAGAACTTGTTTTGATTCTTTATCAATCGGTGCAAACAATAAGCCTGAGATCACAAATAACGCTAAGAAAGAAAGAATCAGTGATAATAAGCTCATTGGCTGTAGGGTATTTTTGATATTATTTAACATTCATACGAGGCTCGAAATAAATTGCGAATGTTGACTGATATAGTCACCTCGCAGATATACAAGCCTTCAATATATAAGAATTAGTGGAGAACTGACAATGACTAAACTGTCATTCAAGTGGTGGGAAAGGATTATCTCTGACATTCGTCTCGTTCCAAAAATGATTATGCTGATGATATTCAGCACTGTGTTGATCATTTCAAAGCAGTTATGGGATGCAAGTATGTTTTATGATTCATTACTTGCGGTCACAAACAATGCACAAGTCGCACAACAACACTATGAGACTTACTTGGTTGAAGTGGTTTGGCAGACAACCTTAATGATCATCGTTTTTGTGGTTCTCCTACTTGCGGCAGCTCGTGTGATGCTGCGTCAAACTCAATACCTTAGCGATGCGATAAAAACCATGGCCGACAAAAACTTATCGGTGCCGATTCAAATGAATTGTAAAGATGAATACGGCGATGTGGCACGCGAGCTTGAAAAAACTCGAGTTCAATTGAACGACATGATCAAAACTCAAGTGGCCTCTTCTGATGAGTTATTCGCTTTAACAGAAGTGATGACCATCAGCATGTCTGAAACCAAAGACTCGACTCAGGAAGAATTCAATGAGATCGACCAACTGGCGACAGCGATGAGTGAGATGACTTCTACGGTATTGACGGTTGCTGAGCATGCACAAAGTGCCTCTTCGTTGACTGAACAGGCTTCAGGCCAAGCATTGACGGGCCAAAAATTCGTGCAAGGTTCGGTGTCTAAAATGAGCGAACTGTCTTCAGATATCGCCGCATCGGCCGCAGCGGTAAATCAAGTTGAAGAGCGTGTTGATTCAATTGGTAGTGTTGTCGGCACTATCCAAGGCATTTCAGAACAAACTAACTTATTGGCACTTAACGCAGCGATTGAAGCGGCGCGTGCGGGTGAGGCTGGTCGCGGTTTTGCTGTTGTTGCCGACGAGGTTCGTAACCTTGCTCAGCGAACTCAACAAGCGACGGTTGAGATTCAAGACATGATTAGCCACCTACAAACCAGCGCTAATTCGGCTGTCGAGTTGATGGAAAAGAGTGTGGTAGAAGCGGCGGAAGGTGTCGAGTTGGTGACCAATGCCGGCTCTGAATTGGATGGTATCGTAAGCCAGGTCAATCAGATAAATGATATGAATTTCCAAATCGCAACTGCAGCGGGTCAGCAGAGCAGTGTGGCTGAAGAGATGAGCGTTAACCTAACCAATGTTCGTGAGCTGGTTGAAGCTTCCGTGGTGGTGATTGGTGAGCTGCTCGATACTTCTCAGATCATGGAAAATAATGCACAAGAACTCGACGGCAAGATTAAGCAATTTAAGGTTTAATCATTGATTGGCCCTCGCCGTTATGCCCAAGACTTATGCATAGAGACATCGGCCTAACTCGACAAGTTCACTGATAAAACGCCCACATTACGAATGTGGGCGTTTTTTATTGGTATAACTTTGATATAACTTACCTTTGGTTTTTAATACTCGTAACTGAAGAACTGAACCGTTCGGCGCGCAGCTTATACAAGGAAGAAACATGCCATTGCCTTCTCAACTCGTCATTCATTCACAGTCTGCCTTTGAGCAATTGTTAGAACACCAACATGAAGCCATTCGTGCTTGGCCCGACCCACTGATTGAAGACCTCAAGCATGTATTGGGTTTGAGTTGTTTTGTTGGTGATAACTTACAGCGTGACACGGTTTTATCGACTCAGTTACCTGAGATGTTGGCATGTGAAAAGCGTGCTGAAGGGTATCGTGATCGATTGGCCGAATTACTGTCGGGTTGCACTGATGAAATGAGTGGTCAACGTGTGCTGCGTCAATTCCGTAATCGAGAAATGACTTACATTGCGTGGCGTGATTTCATGGGGTCATGGGAGCTAGAGCAGAGCTTAAACCATCTATCAATGTTGGCTGAGGCGATGATCTTCGAGACTTATCAATGGCAGTACGATAGTTGTTGTAAAGAGTGGGGTACACCTTGTAATGAGCAAGGTGAAGTACAGCCGATGCTGATCATTGGTATGGGTAAGCTCGGTGGTGGTGAGCTTAACTTCTCTTCTGATATCGACCTGATTTTTACCTATCCTGAAAATGGTGAAACCCAAGGTGCAAGACGCAGCATTGCAAATGCTCAGTTCTTCACACGCTTAGGGCAACGAATTATCAAGGCCCTTGATCAGCAAACCTTTGATGGATTCTGCTATCGAGTCGACATGCGCCTGCGCCCGTTTGGTGAGAGTGGCCCATTGGTGATGAGCTATGCCGCACTTGAGGACTATTACCAAGAACAAGGTCGCGACTGGGAACGCTACGCGATGGTCAAAGCGCGTGTGATGGGCAGTGAAATGTACCCTGAATACCAAGAGCTTCGTCAGATGCTTCGCCCGTTTGTATTCCGTCGCTATATCGATTTCAGTGCGATTCAATCTCTGCGCCGAATGAAGTCGATGATCAGCAGCGAAGTTCGTCGTCGCGGTTTATCAAACAACATCAAACTTGGGTCTGGTGGCATTCGCGAAGTGGAGTTTATTGCTCAAGTCTTTCAATTGATTCGAGGCGGTCGAGAGCCGAGTCTTCGTGGGCGAGGGTTACTGGAAACCTTAAACGCCATTGAGTCACTTCATCTGCTAGAGGCTGAAGAAGTCGGGCATTTGCGTGAGGCTTATCTGTTTTTACGTCGTCTAGAAAACTTGTTACAAGCAATGGCCGATAAACAAACTCAAACTCTACCGGACGGTGAGTTCGAACAATTGCAACTCGCGGTTGCCATGCAATTTGACGATTGGGATAGTTTGATTGGTGAGACTCGTACTCATATGGCGAATGTGCATACGGTGTTCGAAGCGCTTATTGGGGTTGATGAAGATGACGCCAACCCAGTTGCGAGCCATTTTAGTGAACTGTGGGATATGGCCCATAAACCGGACGTGATTGAACATGTACTGGAGCATGATATTGCGGTCGCTAGCCCACCAGAAGCGGCAAAAACCATTATTCAGTTTAAAGCTGATTTAGCAAAGAAAACCCTTGGTCCACGTGGCCGTGAAGTCCTCAATCGTTTAATGCCGAAAGTGTTTCAAGCGTTATATACCGCTAAGGATGCCGAGTTTGGTTTGTCGCGAGTACTGCATCTACTGCATAAAATCGTTACGCGCACCACTTACCTTGAACTACTCGATGAACACCCTGCCGCGTTGACTCAGTTAGTTCGCCTGTGTACCGCTAGCCCAATGATTTCGGAGCAATTAGGTCGTTACCCTATTCTGTTAGATGAACTCATCGACCCTCAGCAACTCTACAATCCAGTGCCTTTAGAGTCATATAAGACTGAATTGCGTGATTATCTGGCTCGTATCCCGGAAGACGATATGGAGCAACAGATGGAAGGTCTGCGTCAGTTTAAGCAGACTTGTATCTTAAGAATTGCCGCCGCGGATATTGCAGGAGTGTTGCCTGTGATGAAGGTCAGTGATCACCTTACCTATTTGGCCGAGGCGATAGTGGAAGCTGGCGTTAACCAAGCGTGGCTGCAAGTCTCTGCCAAATTTGGTGAGCCAACTCATATTAAAGATCGAGAAGGCCGCGGTTTTGCGGTGGTTGGGTATGGCAAGGTAGGGGGCTGGGAGCTTGGCTACAATTCCGATCTTGATATTGTATTTATGCATGACTGTCCGGTGCACATCTATACTGACGGTAAGAAAGAGATCGATGGCCGTCAATTTTATCTCAGGTTGGCCCAGCGCATTATTCATATTTTCTCAACCAGAACTGCTTCCGGAATTCTGTACGAAGTTGACACTCGCTTGCGTCCTTCAGGAGCATCCGGTTTGTTGGTGAGTCCAACCGAGGCCTTCGATGAGTATCAGCATAAAGAAGCTTGGACATGGGAGCATCAAGCCTTGACTCGTGCTCGAATGATTTATGGCGACGAGCCACTGGTCACCGCGTTTAACAAAACTCGCCATGATATTTTGTGCTTGCCACGTGATGAGGCGACGCTGAAAAAGTCGGTTGTGGATATGCGTGAGAAGATGCGCGGACATTTAGGCGGTAAAAAAGCCGACAGATTCATGCTTAAACAAGATGCGGGTGGGATTACTGATATTGAGTTTTTAGCGCAATATTTAGTCCTTCGATACAGCCACGAAAAACCGAAGCTCACGCGTTGGTGTGACAATGTTCGAATCTTTGAAAGTTTATTATCGCAAGGGATTATGGATGAGCAGCAAGGCATGGCTTTGACTCATGCGTATACGACGTTACGGGATGAAATTCATCATCGAAACTTACTCAATTTGGATGCGGATGTGGCAAACGACAAGTTTGAGAGGGAAAGAGAACATGTCGTGCAAGCATGGAAGCAGTGGATGGATATCTCATTAGAGGCTGATGTAGGACACGGCTCCTAACTTTCTGCTTATTTTCTATTGTTTAGCCACTGTAATCAGTGTGCTAGACTCTGGCCAGATTTGATTTTTGGAGATCAATAATGAAACCAATTCTACCTGACTACAGTCAATCAGGTGTTCTTATTGTCGGTGACGTCATGCTTGATCGTTACTGGTATGGTCCTACTGGCCGTATTTCACCAGAAGCTCCTGTGCCCGTTGTGAAAGTAGAAAATAACGAAGAGCGTCCTGGGGGGGCTGCTAATGTAGCCATGAATATTGCATCTCTGGGTGGTCATGCGCATGTTGTGGGTTTAACCGGTAAAGATGAACCAGCCGAAGTGTTAAAAAACACTTTGGGTGCACTAAAGGTGACGTGTGATTTCGTTGAGTTGGACGATTACCCGACGATTACGAAATTGCGAGTGATGAGTCGTGGGCAGCAATTAATTCGCCTTGATTTTGAAGATAAGTTTGAAAATACAGATCCTGAACTTATTTTGTCGCGCATGGAGCAAGCGCTGCCTAATGTTCGTTCAGTTATCCTTTCTGATTACGCAAAAGGTGCTTTGGAGCATGTGCAGAGCTTTATTCAAAAAGCCCGCGCAGCACAAGTGCCGGTATTTATCGATCCGAAAGGCGCAGATTTAGAACGTTACCGTGGCGCGACTCTACTTACGCCAAATATGTCTGAGTTCGAATTAGTCGCTGGAAAGGTGAAATCGGAAGAAGATCTTATCGAGAAAGGCCTAGCTTTGATCGAAAAATATGATTTTGAAGCTTTGTTGGTCACTCGCAGCGAGCATGGAATGACATTACTTCGTAAAGGTCAGGCCCCATTCCATTTACCGACTCAAGCGAAAGAAGTGTATGACGTGACGGGTGCCGGTGATACGGTTATCTCGGTACTGGCAGCTTCCGTTGCTGCGGGTAAGCCGCTGGATGAAGCGTGTGCATTAGCGAACGCTGCTGCTGGTGTGGTTGTTGGTAAGCTTGGCACATCGACGCTGTCTACGATTGAGTTAGCGGAAGCGATTCACGGCAGCAAAGACACCGACTATGGCGTGATCTCGGAAGCGGCATTGGTTGAAGCAGTGAAACGTGCTCGTGCGAAAGGCGAGAAAGTCGTGATGACCAATGGCTGCTTCGATATTTTGCATGCAGGTCATGTCTCTTATATGAATCACGCGGCTGAGTTGGGTGATCGTTTGATCGTAGCCGTGAATACGGATGAGTCAGTGAAGCGTTTGAAAGGCCCGGGGCGTCCTGTGAACCCTACCGATCGCCGTATGGCGGTATTAGCAGGTTTAGGGGCGGTTGATTGGGTT
The DNA here is from genome assembly GCF_050337445.1 of Vibrio minamisatsumaniensis. Lineage (NCBI taxonomy): Bacteria > Pseudomonadati > Pseudomonadota > Gammaproteobacteria > Vibrionales > Vibrionaceae > Vibrio > Vibrio minamisatsumaniensis. The sequence goes on from NZ_JAKJSY010000009.1 coordinate 76,543, forward strand.
GTCCCATTCTCTGAAGATACACCGCAACGTTTGATCTCTGAGGTATTGCCAAGCATTCTTGTGAAAGGTGGAGATTACAAGCCTGAAGAGATCGCTGGTGGTGCAGAAGTGATTGCTGCGGGTGGCGAAGTGAAAGTGCTTAACTTTGAGGATGGTTGCTCTACCACTGAAATCATCAAGGCGATTAAAGGCGGCCGCGGTTAAGCGCGCAACGTTATGATCGCTAATAAAAATGCCGCTCAATGAGCGGCATTTTTGTAACGGTAACGTGAGTAATTAAGAGTTACTTACTGGCTACTTTTAGACCTGCGTTTACATCCACAATGTCTTGTTCGCTTAGCGTACCAACGGCTTGACGAAGCTGAAGCACACTTAGGATGTAGTTGTAACGAGCATCTGAAAGGTTTTTGTTCGCATCGTATAGGCGACGCGTTGAGTCTAGTACGTCAACGATAGTACGAGTACCTACATCAAACCCCGCCTCTGTCGCTTCTAAAGCAGACTGAGCCGAAACGACAGACTGTTCGTAAGCACGTAGCGCGCCAATCGAAGCTGTGATGTTGTTGTTGAATGCACGTACGTCTTTGACAACGCTACGGTAAGTGGCTTCTAGATCTTCACTTGCTGCAACATAGTTGTATTCAGCTTGTTTGGTCAAAGACGTTGTGTTGCCACCTGTGTATAGAGGAACCACTAAGTTTAAGCCAACGTTTAGGTTGTCTGCATCGTAATCATTAGAACTGTTTGATTGATCTGCAATAGAGTAGCTACCATCTAACGTTAAGCTTGGTAGGTGGCCAGAGCTCGCGAGAGAGATGTTATCTTTTGCTACGTCTTGAGAGATGCGTGCCGCGAGCAGCCTAAGGTTCTTTTGTTCTGCTTGTTCGACAAGGGCAGAAATGGATTCTGAAGATTTACTAGCTGAGAAGCGGTCAGTGTCTAGAATGCTTAGGTTAGAGTGTTCTTGACCAGTAATTTCTCGCAGACCTTCGTAGTTATTAATCAGAGTATTCTCCGCTAAAACTTCGTCCGCTAAAACACCATCATATTGAGCTTGCGCATCATGCACATCAGTAATCGCTGAAAGTCCTACTTCAAAGCGCTGTTTTGTTTGTTCTAGTTGGCGAGCAACGGCGGCTTTTTCTGCTCGAACAAACTCTAGGCTATCTTGAGCTCGAAGTACTTCGAAGTATGTGGTCGCAACACGAAGGATCAGGGCCTGTTGTTCTGCGGCATAAGCAGAATCAGCCTGACGAGCTGTTTTCTCTGCGGTATCGAGCGTGAGCCATGAAGAACGTTGGTACAACTCTTGCGAAAAGTAGATCCCTGCTCCCCATTGATTGTTGTCATTATTTGTATCATTTCGCTCACCACGGTTAATGTCGTAGTTAGCTCTTAAGTCAATTTGTGGTAACAAGTCACTGCGATTTGATGTCACTGCTTCAAAAGCGGCATCACGCTGCGCTGCTGAACGAAGAAGTTGTGGATCGTTCTGTTTTGCTTGGTCGTAAACTTCAGCTAGCGTATCAGCAAAAGCTGACGAACTCAGGCTGACAATTGCTGCACTGATAAGTAGTGGAAGCAGTTTTTTCATTTTCCTATTCCTGCCTTTTATGGAATTTTCTTTAAAAGAGTTTAACCCAGTTTGGTGGTAATTCACTCGAAACTTTGCACTTTTTTACATTTAACTGTCCACTTGTGCAATATTTGTTTTTTCAGGGCTTAACTTTAATTATAAATTTTATATAAAAAGTTGAACCTTATCCTTGGTAGTTAACTCGGACAATGAGTAAACTATAAAGATCACTGAGTGAGGTGCCAAATGCAACAGTATGACAAGCAACGACATGAGTTTACTCCGCAAGATGTGGAAATCGTCTCAAAAGAGACACTGTTTCGTGGTTTTTTCAAAATGGTTAAATATACATTTAAACATCGACTGTTTGAGGGAGGCTGGAGCCAACCCATAGAACGGGAGATGTTTGAGCGTGGTCATGCTGCCGCTTTGTTACCTTATGACCCTATTCGTGATGAAGTCGTAATCGTTGAACAGATCCGAGTTGGTGCTTTAGAGCACGAAAACCCATGGCAATACGAAATTGTTGCTGGGATTATTGACAGCGATGAATCGCCACAAGAGGTTGCTCGTCGTGAGGCAATGGAAGAAGCCGGGGTTGAAGTCGGATCTGTATTACCTATCACTTCGTATTACCCTTCGTCAGGGGGATGTTCAGAAAAGCTCGACGTCTTTATTGGCTGTGTTGATACAACAACAGCAAAAGGTGTACACGGTTTAGATTACGAAGGTGAAGACATTCGTGTGCAAGTGATGAGTCGTGAAGTCGCGTATCAATTAGTCAAAGACGGTGTGTTTGAAAATGGTGCCACGATCATTGCGTTACAGTGGCTACAATTGAACTACCAAGAATTACAGTCAGAGTGGATCGATTAACGTCATGCCAAATATCGCTGTCAAAAAACCGTATCATGTTGATCTTGCTGAATTGATGCGGGTTTATGAGACGAACTACGCGAAGCTTAATGCTCTGTTACCGGTCGCGCATGAGGTTGGTGACGTTCGCTGTTACCAAGCCGTTAATATGGTGTATCAATTGACAGTGAATGAGGTCACAAAATACACCACTTTAATAGATATATGTCAGAGTGATGCGATGCCAGTGTTTCCTTTGCCAAAAATGTCTGTCAGGCTATATCACGATGCTCGAGTTGCAGAAGTGTGCGCCAGTGGGGATTTTTCGCGAGTCAAAGCGAAATATGACTACCCCAACACTAAGCTTTTGCAGAAAGACGAGAAATTTCAATTGAATAAATTTCTTGGGGAATGGTTAACGTTTTGTTTAAAAACGGGTCTCAGCCGAAGCCCTATTACCTTTTAATTGAGCCTATTTAACAACACTTTTAAAGTCTAAACCGTAACGTATCTGGATTTGTTATTTTGGAATTATCACACACTTCAAAATTTGATGAGAGCACGATTAAGCTTGTTCAGCTAACGGACACGCATTTATTTGCGCCGAGCACAGGCAGCTTATTAAGCATCAACACTCAAGATAGCTTTCAGGCAGTCGTCGATGGCATTGTTAGCCAGGGCTTCAATTATGAAGCGATCTTAGCGACCGGTGATATCTCTCAAGATCACAGTGCTGAGTCGTACCAAAAATTTGAATCCGGTATTCAACCTTTAGAAAAGCCATGTTATTGGCTACCTGGTAACCATGACTTTAAGCCGAATATGAGTCGTGTTTTACCATCACCACAAATACAATGTGTTGAGCATGTTTTGCTGGGTGATAACTGGCAGATGGTGATGCTCGACTCTCAAGTGGTGGGGGTACCTCATGGGCGCCTCAGTGATCAACAACTTGATTTACTGGCACGAAAACTAACGGATTTCCCTGAGCGTAATACGCTGGTTTTACTGCATCACCATCCATTATTGGTGGGCAGTGCGTGGTTGGATCAGCATAACCTAAAAGACGCAGAACAGTTTTGGGATGTGGTGCAACAGCATACCAATGTCAAAGCGGTGCTGTGTGGGCACGTTCACCAAGACATGAATCGAGAGCATCTTGGTGTGCAAGTCATGGCAACCCCATCGACTTGTGTTCAATTCAAACCAAACTCGAACGACTTTGCGGTTGATACTTTATCTCCAGGTTGGCGAGAGATTGAATTGCACCAAGATGGAACGGTAACTACGCAGGTTCGCCGCTTGCCTAATGGGCAGTTCTCGCCAGACTTTGATGCAGGTGGTTACTAATATGCCGGACTTTAATCAGCAAGCCGCTAAGCCATCGCTGCTTCTCTATATTCATGGTTTCAACAGTTCGTCACGTTCTCATAAAGCGAATGTGATGATTGATTACTGTGCAGAGCATCGCGCTGATATTAAGGTTATAGCGCCTCAATTGCCCAGTTTTCCTCAGCAAGCGGCGCTTTATTTGCAGCAGTTGGTGGAGCAGTATAAAGATCACTATCGGATCGCACTCGTGGGTAGCTCGTTGGGTGGTTATCTTTCAACATGGCTCAATAGCCACTATGGTTTCAAAGCGGTGGTAGTTAACCCAGCGGTAAAGCCTTACGAGTTGCTTGCGGACTATTTAGGTGAGCAAGTAAACCCATACACAGATGAACGATATGTGTTAGAAACACAACACATTGATGAACTGAAGGCGTTAGAGGTTGCGGCTCTCGCTAAGCCGAGTGACTTCTGGTTACTTCAGCAAATGGAAGACGAAGTTCTGGATTACCGACAAGCGGTAGAGAAGTACCAAGGTGCAACACAGACAGTAGAAGAGGGCGGGGATCATAGCTTTGTTGATTTTGAACGCTTCCCACAACAAATCATCACTTTTCTAAATCTTTAATCTGTTCCACTAACCAAGTAATTTTCTCTTGTTTGCCTGATATTTCATCTATCAATGGTGAAATATCATAGTTTGATGTCTTAGTTTTTAAACTAGCTTGACATCATTCCTCAGCTTCCAGACTATATTCCCCAATACTTCGCTCGTTCGCTCTACTATGAAGGTTCATAGTAATGATTTTGCTTTAGTGAAACTAGAGCCAGCGAATTGATGCAAACTTTTTGAGTAAACTCCGTATTATGACTGAACAATATAATGCAAAAGACCTCGAGGTACTTGAAGGTCTCGATCCTGTGCGACACCGCCCAGGTATGTATACCGAGACAGAAAGACCAAACCACCTTGCCCAAGAAGTCATTGACAACTCGGTCGATGAAGCTCTAGCAGGACACGCCAAGAAAATTAAAGTCGTGCTTCATGCTGATCAATCGTTAGAAGTTACCGATGACGGCCGTGGTATGCCCGTTGATATCCACCCTGAAAAAGGGATTTCGGGTGTTGAGCTGATTTTAACCAAGCTCCACTCTGGCGGTAAATTCTCAAACAACAACTACAAGTTTTCAGGTGGTTTACACGGGGTAGGTATCTCGGTCGTCAACGCACTCTCTAAACGTGTAGAAGTGACGGTTCGCCGTGATGGTCAGGTACATGAAATCGCCCTTGAGGGTGGTCATGCCGTAACAGAACTTACGGTTACGGGGACTTGTGGCCACCGCAATACCGGTACTACCGTGCATTTCTGGCCAGATCCAAAATACTTCGATAGCTCTAAGTTCTCCGTTTTACGCCTTATTAATAACCTACGCGCTAAAGCCGTACTTTGCCCAGGTTTAGAAATTACCTTTATCGATAAGGTTGGCGGTGAAGAGCATAAATGGTTCTATGAAGACGGCCTAAAAGATTACCTTGCCGAAGGCGTAAAAGGTTATACCTTGCTGCCTGAAGAGCCTTATGTTGGCGAATTTGTTGCTGAAACAGAGATGGCGAACTGGGCGATTATTTGGCAGCCAGAAGGCGGTGATATGATCACCGAGAGTTACGTGAACTTAGTACCGACTAAGCAAGGTGGTACACACGTAAACGGTCTTCGCCAAGGCCTACTTGATGCAATGCGTGAGTTCTGTGAGTTCCGTAATCTTCTACCACGTGGCGTTAAGCTAACGGGCGACGACATCTTCGATCGCTGTTCATACGTGCTATCAGTGAAGATGCAAGATCCGCAGTTTGCCGGTCAAACAAAAGAACGTCTATCTTCTCGTCAAACCGCAGCGTTTGTATCTGGTGTGGTAAAAGATGCCTTTAGTTTGTGGTTAAATGAAAAACCACAACTGGCAGAACAGTTGGCAGAAGCTTGTATTGCGAATGCTCATCGCCGTATGCGTGCAAGCAAGAAGGTTGTGCGTAAGAAAATCGCTTCAGGCCCTGCACTACCGGGTAAACTAACAGACTGTTCGGTTCAAGATTTAAGCCGTACCGAAATCTTCTTCGTGGAAGGGGACTCGGCGGGTGGTTCTGCGAAACAAGCCCGTGATCGAGAGTTCCAAGCGGTAATGCCACTTCGAGGTAAAATCCTAAATACTTGGGAAGTGTCGGCTGACCAAGTATTAGCTTCGCAAGAGGTACACGATATTTCAGTGGCGTTGGGTATTGACCCAGATAACGATGATTTATCCGGTTTGCGTTACGGTAAGATCTGTATTCTTGCCGATGCGGACTCAGATGGTCTTCATATCGCGACGCTGCTCTGTGCGCTCTTTACTCGCCATTTTCATGCCTTGGTTGAAGCGGGTCATATCTATGTGGCAATGCCTCCTCTGTATCGCATCGATTGCGGTAAAGAGGTGTTCTACGCACTCGATGATGCTGAGAAAGATGGCGTGCTTGAGCGACTGTCGCAGAAGAAAGCCAAGATCAACGTGCAACGATTCAAAGGTCTGGGTGAAATGAACCCGCTTCAGTTGCGTGAAACCACGATGGATCCAAACACTCGCCGTCTCGTTCAATTAACGATTGATGACAACGACGCGACCAACGAGATGATGGACATGCTGCTTGGTAAGAAACGTGCAGATGATCGCCGTACATGGCTACAGACTAACGGTGATATGGCCGAGGTATAATGGATGTCTAACGAAATTACATATGATGGCGTTGAACAGTTGCCAATGCGCAAGTTCACCGAAGATGCCTATTTAAATTACTCAATGTACGTGATCATGGATCGTGCATTGCCTTATATCGGTGATGGCTTGAAGCCAGTACAGCGTCGCATTATCTACGCGATGTCTGAGCTGGGCTTATCGGCTGCATCGAAATACAAAAAATCGGCGCGTACCGTTGGTGACGTATTAGGTAAGTATCACCCACACGGTGATTCTGCTTGTTACGAAGCGATGGTACTGATGGCGCAGCCTTTCTCTTACCGCTACCCATTGGTGGATGGTCAAGGTAACTGGGGGGCGCCGGATGACCCGAAATCGTTCGCTGCGATGCGTTATACCGAAGCGAAATTATCTAAGTTTGCTGAGGTTCTTCTAGGTGAACTAGGTCAAGGCACTGTTGATTGGCAACCCAACTTTGATGGCACCATGAAAGAGCCGCAAATGTTGCCAGCTCGTCTACCTCATATCCTGCTTAACGGTATCACTGGTATCGCGGTAGGTATGGCGACCGATATTCCACCACACAACGTGCGTGAAGTCGCTAATGCAGCCATTCACCTCATTGATACGCCTAAGTCTGAGCTTTCAGACGTTATGGGTTTCATTCAAGGTCCAGATTACCCGACAGAAGCTGAGATTATCTCTCCGAAATCGGACATCGAAAAGATCTACCGTACTGGACGTGGCAGTATCAAGATGCGCGCGGTTTGGCACAAGGAAGGCTCTGATATTGTTATCACGGCTTTACCTCATCAAGTGTCAGGTGCGAAGTTACTTGAGCAAATCGCCAACCAAATGCGCGCTAAAAAGCTGCCAATGGTTGACGATTTGCGTGATGAGTCTGATCATGAGAACCCAACGCGTATCGTCGTGGTGCCTCGTTCAAATCGTATCGACTGTGACCAATTGATGAGTCACCTGTTCGCGTCGACGGATCTAGAGAAAAACTTCCGCGTTAACTTGAACATGATTGGTTTAGATAACCGTCCTCAAGTGAAAGGCTTAGTTCAAATCCTGAAAGAGTGGATTGAGTTCCGTCGTACAACGGTTCGCCGCCGTTTGCAGTACCGTTTAGATAAAGTACTGGCACGTTTGCACATCTTAGAAGGTTTGCTTGCTGCTTATCTTAATATCGATGAAGTGATTGAGATCATTCGTACAGAAGACGAACCCTGTCCTGTCCTAATGAGCCGTTTCAACATTTCTGAAATTCAAGCCAATGCGATTCTTGATATTAAACTTCGTAACTTAGCTAAGTTAGAAGAGTTTAAAATCCGAGCGGAACAAGAAGAGCTTGAAGCTGAACGTGAAAAGCTTGAAAAGCTACTCGGTTCAGAGCGTCGCTTAAATACGCTGATCAAAAAAGAGATCCAAGCAGATGCGGATAAATACGGCGATGATCGTCGTTCACCTCTGATTGAGCGTGCTGAAGCGAAAGCGCTAACAGAGCGTGACTTAGTACCAAGCGAACCGATTACGGTTGTATTGTCTGATAAGGGGTGGATTCGTCATGCTAAAGGGCATGAGGTTGACGCCGAAGGCTTGAACTATAAATCGGGTGATAAATTCTTAGCCTGTGCTAAGGGTAAGAGTAACCAGCAAGCGGTGTTCCTTGGCAGTGATGGCCGTAGTTACTCCCTTGAATCTCACTCATTACCGTCGGCTCGTAGCCAAGGTGAGCCGATTACAGGGCGCTTAAATGTGAGTCCGGGCAGTTCGATTCGCCAAGTGGTGATGGGAGAGGATGAACAGCTATGGTTAGTTGGTTCTGATGCTGGATACGGTTTTGTTTGTAAAGGCAGTGATTTGTTGTCGAAGAACAAGAGCGGTAAAGCGTTGGTTAACTTACCACCATCTTCAGAAATCATGCTGCCAAGCCCAATAGCTGACCTTGAAAGTAACCAGATTTTGGCGATTACTAACCAAGGTCGTATGTTGTTGTTTCCAATTAAAGATCTGCCGCAGCTTAGCAAGGGTAAAGGCAACAAGATCATCAACATCCCTTCTGCGAAAGCAAAAGCGCGCGAAGAGTTTGTCTCGCATCTCATGGCTATCCCAGACAATGCGACGCTGACGATCTATGCCGGTAAACGTAAGCTAGGTTTGAAACCGACGGATCTTGAAAACTTCCGTGGTGAACGTGGTCGTCGTGGTGGCTTACTGCCGAGAGGGTTACAACGAGTGACCCGTATTGATATCGATGAACCAAGCGAATCTTAGTGTGATAGCTTGCTCTGAGCGATAAAAGAAAACCCAGCCTGAGAGCTGGGTTTTTTGTGTTTATATTTCTATTAGCTTGGGTCTACCACTGTGTAATATCGAGTTACAGGCGAGTATCTTCAGCGATCGTTACCTTGAGAGTTTTATTTTTTCCTTGGCGTAATATACCCACATCGATCACCGTGCCTGGTCGCAGATCAGTAACGATGTCCATGACACTTTGACGGCCATTCACCTGAGTATTGTTGATGCTAACAATAATATCTTGGGCCTCAAAACCAGCGCCAGCTGCTGGGCCATTAGGATCAATACCTAACACAACAATGCCACCAATATTTTTATTACCAAGCAAGCGTGATGTTACTGAGTTGATGTCTTGTCCATCAATACCAATATAACCACGAATCACACGACCATCTGCGATGATCTTCTGCATGATTTTATTGGCTAGTGGGTAGGGTATAGCAAACGATATGCCGTAGGTTTCCATATCAGTGGCTTGTTGGAAAGATGCGGTATTGATGCCAACCAGTTCGCCTTGTGAATTGACGAGAGCGCCTCCTGAGTTACCTTCATTAATCGCGGCATCGGTTTGGATAAAGGCTTGATGGCCATCAGCACTGATCGAAGAGCGCCCTGTTGCTGAGATAATCCCAAAAGTTGTCGTTTGGCCTAGGTTATAGGGATTGCCGATAGCCAGTACTACATCACCAACATTCGCTTTGTAATCGGGATTTAATGGGATAACGGGTAAGTTGTCGCCGCTAACTCTAAGTATCGCGATATCGGTGCGTTTGTCTGAGCCAACCAGTTGTGCCGCTGCTATTCGACCATCTTGAAGTGCTACTACAATTTGGTCGGCTTGAGCCACGACATGAAAGTTGGTAATGATATAGCCTTTTTCGCTGACAATAACCCCAGATCCTAGCCCTTGAGTCAGCAGCTTATTACGTTCGCCTTCTGCGTATTTTCGGCTATAAATATTTACAACGGCAGGTGCTGCGCGGCGTACCGCTTGGTTAAATGAAATCTGAAGAGAGGCGATATTATCGACTTTAGGGGTTGTGGCATCGGAAACAATCGCCGGTCTTAAACTCGGAAATGCGAGAAGAATAAGCGCCGCTGAAACGAGCCCAAGGGAAATAGAACGGAATATAAAGGACAGCATGTTTCCCTCTTCAATAGGCATGGTGTGAAGCCTCCGTTAGTGGATGGCTTGATTACAAGTGAAGCATAGCATCTTGATACATTTAAATAAAAGGGGGGCTAAGTTAGTTTCAAGCTAACTTTTTTAGCCCTCCCTCGGCTTATTTGAATTCCATGTTAGCGAATCACCAGATAGATCGTTCTATCGTCTCGTTGGATATTTAATGCCAAAACGCCAGGCTGTTTCTCTAAAATGTCTCTAAACTGTGCAAGGTTCTTAACTGGCTGACGGTTTACCCCGATGATAATGTCACCTTTCAATAGTTGGTAGGCTTCTGCTGGTGAGTCTTTCGCCACATTCGACACTTTGACACCTGTGACTTTATCGCTGTCGGTTGTGTTGGTTAACTCAGCGCCGGCTAGTCCTTTATGGAGTTTCGCTGCTTGCGTCTTGCTATTGGTCGATTCACCTAACGTGACATCAAAGGCTTTATTTTTTCCGTCGCGAACAACGCCCAGTTCGATCTGTTTACCTGCGCCGAGAGTGGCGACCTTAGCTCTTAACTCGCTGAAGGTATCAATGCGCTTGCCATTAATAGAGACAATAATGTCACCCGCTTTTAATCCAGCATCATCGGCTGCACTGTCAGGGACGACTTGGCTAACGAAGGCACCTTTGCTTGATTCATAACCGAGTGCTTCTGCTAATTCAGAGGTAATTTCTCCACCTTGAACGCCGAGCATCCCCCGTTTGACTTCACCAAAATCGAGAATTTGTTCTGTCAGATTTTTCACCATATTCGATGGAATCGCAAAACCGATACCCACATTGCCGCCATTAGGGCCCAGAATAGCCGTGTTAATACCGATCAGTTCACCGTTAAGGTTTACTAACGCACCACCAGAGTTACCACTATTGATAGCGGCATCGGTTTGAATGAAGTTTTCAAAGTTCTCTAAGTTTAATCCGCTACGCCCCAATGCTGAAACGATACCGGATGTCACGGTTTGACCGAGTCCAAATGGGTTGCCGATAGCGACACTAAAATCACCGACGCGTAATTGATCGGAATCTGCGATTTTTATTTGGATTAAGTTTTTGGCTTTTTCTAACTTCAGTAGAGCGATATCAGACATCTGGTCACCACCAATGAGCTCGGCATTGTATTCTCGACCATCATAAAGTTTTACTTTGATATCATCGGCACCGTTAATAACATGGTAGTTAGTCACGATATAACCTTTTTTAGCATCAATAATGACACCAGACCCTAAACCACGGAATGGTCGTTCTTGTGTTTGCTCTGGACCAAAAAAGAATTGAAATTGTTCAGGAATTTGCTGACGTTGTACCTGTTTGCCTTCTACAGCAATACTAACTACAGCGGGAGTCACTTGTTCAAGCATTGGAGCTAAGCTAGGTAATGGTTCACTGCCTAAACTTAATGGTAGTGCAGCGGTTGCTTGAATGGGGGTGATGAGCGAGCTTAGGCTTAAAGTCAGTACCGATAAAGCAAGCAAAGGTTTTTTCATCATAAATGCCTCTCTAGTTAGGGTCTTCTTTTCATATCGGTTGGAGATATGAGAATTTTCAAATGACCTGAGTGACAGTTATGACTCAAAAACCTTTGTAAAGTTCACTGAAGTGTTAAATGTTTACGACGCTTTTGCTGTAACGACATCCGGAGCGCCCATGATTTCTTTCTTCTGCTCTTTAAACAGGCCTGTTGCACCATTAGCGTAATCTTTAGGTGGTTCCTCAAGTGAGGTCTCTTTCGTTGAAGGCTTATCTTGCAGCTTGTCTGAGTGGGCTGCCGCTGTTTTCACAAATGGGTTGTCTTGCTCAGGTAGGTTAGGAATGAGCTCCGAGCTTGTTTTTTCCATGTGTTGATACAGTTTTGTATAGTCTTTTCCTAGTGTGTCCAACATTTCTGCGGATTTCGCAAAGTGGTCGGCGAGCTCTTGTCGCTGTTGCTCAAGAGCAAACTTTGCGCTGTCTAATTCTTTCTGTACGTTCTTTTGTTTTTTGTATTCAGGTGTCATGAGACGAGAGATAGCGACCCCTAAAATAACTCCAACGAGTAAACCGACAACGGCATACATCCAAGGCATAACAGCTCCTTATTATTGTTTTTTAACATGTTTGTTACTGCTTAGTTACACGTGATACAGCTCCATGGTACTATGAGAAAGCGACAGTATAAAGATAAATGCGTGTGCGCTACATAGCAGTTTAATGCTGCATTATTCGTCGCATAATGTCACGTCTCTTGCTGTTTGAGCTTAATTTACTCGCTGTCTGATATCGCTTTCATTGTGGAAATGCCATCATGAACCCCATCAAAAAATACGAACAAGATATAAAAGAATATGGATTTCAAAGAGATCCAGCGCAAGAGCAAGCCGTTAAATCTTTAGATGAGCTTTTTTATCAGTTCCAAGATTACCTGAACACTCCGGTTCCTCCGTTGACTCGATTTCAGAAGCTTCTTGGCAAAAAACACCCAATCCCCAAGCCACCTAAAGGTCTCTATTTCTGGGGGGGAGTCGGGCGCGGCAAAACTTATCTAATGGATACGTTCTGCGATGCCTTACCGACCACTAAAAAAATGCGCGTACACTTTCATCGTTTTATGTATCGCGTGCATGACGAGTTAAAGGCATTAGGTCATGTCAGCGATCCGCTGCCTTTGGTGGCCGACAAGTTAAAAGAAGAAGCGGATATGATCTGTTTCGATGAATTTTTTGTTTCGGACATTACAGATGCAATGATCTTAGGGACTTTGTTCCAAGCGCTATTCGAACGGAATATTATTTTGGTGGCAACGTCAAATATTCCACCGGAAGATTTATATCGAAATGGTTTACAGCGTGCGCGTTTCTTACCGGCAATTAAGCTCATTCAAGACAACTGTCATATTCTCAATGTGGATAACGGGATTGATTATCGATTGCGGACGTTAGAACAAGCAGAGATCTATCATTACCCGTTAGATAACCAAGCGAAGATAAATCTTGAAAAATATTACGTACAACTGGTGGGGGACGATAAACCGAAGTTGCAGAAGATAGAGGTTAATCATCGTCAATTAGAGGTTGTTGAAGCCAGTGATGGAGTGCTCTATGGCACCTTTGCTCAGCTTTGTCAGTCAGCCCGTAGTCAGAATGATTATATTGAGCTATCTCGAGTGTATCACACGGTTTTGTTGGCGGATGTTTTGCAAATGGACGCGACCTCCGATGATGCTGCAAGACGTTTTATTGCGTTAGTCGATGAGTTCTATGAGCGCAACGTAAAATTGATAATTTCAGCAGAGGTTGAGCTGGAAAGTTTGTACGCTAATGGTCGATTAGAGTTTGAATTTAAGCGTTGCCAGTCGCGCTTAATCGAAATGCAGAGTCATGAATATTTGGCAAAAGAGCATTTAAGTTAGCTTTGATTATTGTGAATAAGAAAGGGAATTAAAAAAATCGTGATTTTGTTCAAAAAGAGGTGATTTTTTCTTCGCTCTTCTCTATAATCCTGCGACCTACCGTTACTGCGGGCCTCTAACGACGAGTAAAATCACGTTATGCCAAGAGTTTTCCAACACTCGAAGGGGTGATGAATGGTAACTCTTAGACAGTGGGAATACGCGAGTATTCCTTAAGTGTAAATTTTTTAAATAGGTAATTATTAGCATGAAAACTTTCGTTGCTAAACCAGAAACTGTAAAACGCGACTGGTACGTTGTAGACGCTGAAGGCAAAACTCTTGGCCGTCTAGCAAGTGAAATCGCTTCTCGCCTACGCGGCAAGCACAAAGCAGAATACACTCCTCACGTAGACACTGGTGATTACATCATCGTTGTTAACGCTGAGAAAGTTGCTGTAACTGGTAACAAAGCTAAGGGTAAGGTTTACTACCGTCACTCTGAGTTCCCAGGTGGTCTTAAAACTATCACTTTTGAAAAGCTAATTGCTAAGAAACCAGAAATGGTTCTAGAACTAGCAGTTAAAGGTATGCTTCCACGTGGTCCTCTAGGCCGCGCGATGTACCGTAAGCTTAAAGTGTACGCTGGTACTGAGCACAACCATGTTGCTCAACAGCCACAAGTACTAGACATCTAAGGGGATTATGAAAATGGCAGAGAATCAATACTACGGCACTGGTCGTCGCAAAAGCTCAGCAGCTCGTGTTTTCATCAAACCAGGCTCTGGTGAGATCGTAATCAACAAGCGTAGCCTTGATGTTTACTTCGGTCGTCCAACTTCTCGTATGGTTGTTAAGCAACCTCTTGAGCTAGTTGAACTAACTGAGAAACTTGACCTTTACATCACTGTTTCTGGTGGTGGTATTTCTGGTCAAGCTGGCGCAATCCGCCACGGCATCACTCGCGCTCTTATGGAGTACGATGAAACTCTACGTCCTGCTCTACGTGCAGCTGGCTACGTTACTCGTGACGCTCGTTGCGTTGAACGTAAGAAAGTTGGTCTACGTAAAGCACGTCGTAAACCTCAATTCTCTAAGCGTTAATTTTTCTTTACGAAAAAGTACACGCTCTCAGTTTTATTACTGGAATTGCGGTTCAAAGCTCGGCTATATGCCGAGCTTTTTGTTTTTATCCCCCCCCTGCTAACTACGCTCTCCTCCTCGTTTTATTGCTAAATTCTTATGTTTTGAACCCTTTTGTTAACCAGTGTGCGCTTTGCCTCATGATTGTTACAAAAAAGTAGCTTTATCTTGTCAAAAAGTAGGGTTTTATTTATCATTTGCCGTTAATAAATAGAACTAAATACATATTTTGTTAGCCATGCTATTTGTACGGAATGATTTTCATTCATAGGGAGCAAGTGGGAGAATGTTTGGATGAGCAACGCGCCTTTAAATAACGGTCGCAGGCGTTTCTTGACTGCAACAACAGCTGTTGTTGGTGGTTTAGGAGCAGCCGCTGTCGCCGTGCCTTTTATTAAATCATGGAATCCGAGTGCTAAGGCGAAAGCTGCAGGAGCTCCGGTGGAAGTGGAAGTCAGTAAGCTAGAACCGGGACAAATGGTTCGTGTCGAATGGCAAGGCAAACCTGTCTGGGTTGTACGCCGAGCTGAGTCGGTACTCGAAAACTTAAAAGCGATCGGTGGTCAACTTCGAGACCCTCAATCTGAAGCAGAACAACAACCTGAATACGCTCAAAATGTATTCCGTTCGATTAAACCGGAGTTTTTCGTTGCGGTTGGTTTTTGTACGCATTTAGGTTGTTCTCCAACTTATTTGCCAGATTCTTTTGCAGAACAAGTTCAGGGGGTTAAGTCTGGTTTCTTCTGTCCTTGCCATGGTTCAAAGTTCGATATGGCAGGTCGAGTCTTCCAAGGCGTACCCGCTCCATTGAATCTTGTTGTGCCGAAGCATATGTATTTGAGTGACACTAAGATCATGATAGGTGTCGACGAGGGAGACGCGTAATGCAAGGATTGCTTGACTGGGTAGAGAAACGTCTACCTGTAATGAATGCTTATAAAAAGCACTTATCTGAATACCCAATGCCTAAGAACTTCAATTTTTGGTACCTTTTCGGTTCTTTGGCAATGTTGGTATTGGTTAATCAAATTCTCACCGGTATTTGGTTGACGATGAACTACGTGCCGTCTGGTGAAGGTGCTTTTGCTTCAGTTGAATACATCATGCGTGATGTGGAGTACGGTTGGTTACTGCGTTATATGCACTCGACGGGGGCTTCGGCATTCTTTGTCGTTATCTACTTGCATATGTTCCGTGGTCTAATCTACGGCTCTTACCAAAAGCCTCGTGAGCTACTTTGGATCTTCGGTATGTTGATCTTTTTGGTACTGATGGCTGAGGCGTTCATGGGGTACTTATTACCATGGGGACAAATGTCTTACTGGGGTGCTCAGGTTATCATATCTCTATTTGGTGCGATTCCTGTTATTGGTGATGACCTAACACTTTGGATCCGTGGTGATTACATCATCTCTGGTGCAACGTTGAACCGTTTCTTCGCATTGCATGTGATTGCTCTACCAATCGTACTGTTATTGCTTATTGTACTTCACGTACTTGCGCTACATGAGGTGGGTTCGAACAACCCTGACGGCATCGAAACCAAACTGCCCAAAGGTGCAATGGGCGACGACTATAAAACTCAGTTCCCATTCCACAAGGATTACACGAAGAAATACGACATCATCGACTCCATTCCTTTCCATCCATACGGAACGGTGAAAGATATGGTCGGTGTTGCGGGTTTTCTATTCTTATTCTGTTATGTGCTGTTCTTTAACCCTGAGATGGGTGGGTACTTCCTCGAGCCACCTAACTTTGAAGCAGCAAACCCACTGAAAACACCTGAGCATATTGCTCCTGTATGGTACTTCACTCCGTTCTACGCGATCCTTCGTGCGGTTCCGGACAAGCTATTAGGGGTGGTTGCAATGGGGGCATCTATTGTTGTCCTATTCCTACTGCCATGGTTCGATCGCTGTAAAGTGCGCTCTTATCGTTACCGCAGTAAGTTGCATTTGGTTAATATCATCCAGTTTACCATAAGCTTTATTGCGCTTGGTGTACTTGGCGCGCTTCCTGCAACGCCAACGTATACGCTACTCGCTCAGATTTTTAGCTTAGGTTACTTCATGTTCTTTGTTCTGTTGTGGTTCTACAGCAAAAATGAAGCGACGAAACCATTACCAGAAAGGGTGACATTCAAATGAAAAAGTGGATTGTAATTTTATTTGCTATGTTGCCGTCGTTGGTGATGGCGGCGGGTGCAAACGTGCCATTAGATAAGGCGAACAATGATTTAACAGATAAAGCTTCATTACAAAATGGTGCCAAGCTGTTCATGAACTACTGTTTTGCTTGTCACTCAACACAGTATCAACGCTATGAACGTGTCGCGAATGACTTGGAGATTCCAGTCGATCTGATGAAAGAAAACCTGATTTTCGATCCTGAAGCGAAAATTGGCAGCTTAATGGTCAATGCCATGCCTGCTGACCAAGCAGCGAGCTGGTTTGGTGCTCCACCACCAGATCTCACCTTGGTTTCTCGTGTTCGTGGCGCCGATTGGCTATACACATACCTTCGCACTTTCTATGAAGATCCGTCTCGTCCATTCGGTGTGAACAACATTGTTTTCCCTAGCGTTGGTATGCCGCATGTTCTTGAAGAGCTGCAAGGTATCCCTAAGCCGATTTACGATACGCATATCGTCGATGGCGAGGAAGTGACGGTTGTTGTTGGCACTGAGACTGACGGCTCTGGCGAATTAAGTGCTGGTGAATACGACGAAGCGGTTCGTGACCTTGTTAACTTTTTGGTTTACTCGGGTGACCCTGTACAACTTGAACGTCATGCGATGGGTTGGTGGGTTATGGCTTTCTTAGTGATTTTTTCTATTGTTGTGATTTTACTGAAGAAAGAGTATTGGCGTGATGTGCACTAATTGTGCTATAATGCCTCGCTAATTTCCAAATTATGTTAATGTTCAATGGAGGCTTTTAGGCCTCCATTGTTTTTATTTAAAGTGTACTGGAGGGCTCCATGGCTGTAGCTGCCAATAAACGTTCTGTGATGACTCTTTTCTCAAGTGCCTCTGATATGTATAGCCATCAGGTGCGCATTGTTCTTGCTGAAAAAGGCGTAAGTGTTGAAGTTGAGTTGGTGGATGAAAAAAATCTACCAGCAGAGCTTATTGAATTGAACCCGTACAAATCAGTACCGACTCTTATTGATCGTGAGCTTGCTCTGTATGACTCAAAGATCATTATGGAATACCTAGATGAGCGTTTTCCTCATCCACCATTGATGCCTGTTTACCCGGTTGCTCGTGGCAACAGTCGTCTTATGATGTACCGCATTGAGCGCAACTGGTATTCCGTTGCAGAGAAAATTGTTAAAGGTAATGCGGAAGAATCAGAAGCCGCTCGCGTGAAACTGCGCAACGACCTACTGACTCTTGCTCCTATCTTTGCTGAGTATGAATACTTCATGAGCGAAGAATTTAGCCTAATTGACTGTTACCTAGCACCGCTATTATGGCGTCTACCTGAGCTTGGTATTGAGCTGATTGGCCCTGGTTCTAAAGAGCTTAAGGTTTACATGAGCCGTGTTTTCGAACGTGATTCATTCCTCGCTTCTCTAACGGAAGCTGAACGTGAGATGCGACTGGTTCGCTAAGCGTGATGGATATTTCAAATATGACTCCACGCCGACCATACATGCTTCGCGCATTTTATGAATGGCTGGTTGATAATGAATTAACTCCTCACCTGGTTGTTGAAGCAACATTACCGGGTGTGCGAGTTCCAGAAGAGTTTGTTCAAGATGGTCAGATTATTCTGAATATCGCGCCTCGTGCGGTTGGACAGCTTGAACTGGGCAACGAAGCGGTAACGTTCAGTGCTCGCTTTAGCGGTCGTCCACACTCGGTGATCGTTCCGCTCTATGCTGTACAAGCGATTTATGCTCGTGAGAATGGTGCGGGTACCATGTTTGAACCTGAAGAGGCATACATGGCGACGTTTGAAGAAGGGATTGAAGAAAGTCCTTTTGAAAAAACAGAAAAAGGCCTATCACTGAGCGTAGCGACGGCTGACGTAGATGCTGAAGAGTCTGACTCAGATCCCGAGCCCCCTCGTCCAGCAAAAGGTCGCCCAAGCCTTCGTGTTATCAAATAGCATTGGCGATAATAACAATGAAACAAAAAAGCAGTGAATCTTCACTGCTTTTTTTTGTTTTTTTAAGCGCTTTTGCCAGTGCTATTGTTCTTTTAGCTGCGCTATTGGTTTTCAGAAACGTTTTCTTCACCGTATTCGAAGGCGCGTATTACCTGTTTTACTCCCGAGATGTTGCGTGCAATATCAGTCGCAATGTCAGCGTGTTTTCGCGAAACCAATCCAAGCAGAAAGACTTCTGAATCTTCAGTGATGACTTTCACCTTAATACCGTTGAGTTCAGCATTGGCGAGTAAAGCCGATTTTACCTTAGTGGTCGTCCAACTGTCTTTACTTATCGCGCTCACAGACAGTGGCTCTTTTACTCTAATTTGATTGTGGATGTTTTTCACACCAGCAACTTTTTTTGCTTGGCTTTCGAATGCACGACGCTCTGAGTCAGTGGTTGCTTGTCCCATCAATACGACGAACCTCGGTAAGAGCTAGCTGTGGCACGAACCCTACCACGGTATGGTTGTTTGTTCGTTATCGCTGCAACTTCAAATTCGATATTGTTATCGTTCCATATCTCTTTGGTGGTTCGTGTGTCAGTGACTAAGTTCGCTGTGGTTGCTGCACCAGCAATGAAAATACCTGCACATCCAGAAAGGGACCAAGTAAGGAGTAAAGCACAGATCAGTTTAAACAGCCTTGTCGAGGTGAGTGGTTGCATTGTGATGCTCCGTATATCAGTCTTCGTGAGCAGGGAAGAGTACTTGATCGATTAAGTCACATAGACAGTGTAATGTCACCATGTGTACTTCATGAATGCGCGCTGTACGGTGTGAAGGAATGCGAATTTCTACATCGTGTTCTCCAAGCAAGCCGGCCATTTCCCCACCATCTTTACCCGTAAAGGCAATGATGGTCATGTCACGAGTTACCGCAGCTTCCATCGCTTTGATGATGTTCTTGCTGTTACCACTTGTAGAGATCGCCAACAAAATATCACCAGCTTGACCGAATGCACGTACTTGTTTAGAGAAGATTTCGTCATAGTGGTAGTCGTTGGCAACGGCCGTTAGCGTGGTGTTATCGGCCATCAGGGCCATTGCTGGAAGGCTAGGGCGTTCTGTTTCAAAGCGGTTGAGCAAGCACGATACAAATTGTTGAGCATTTGATGCCGAACCACCATTGCCACAACAAAGGATTTTGTTTCCGTTGAGCAAGGTCGCCACCATGGCTTGTGCCGCATGTGTGATGGCGTCTGGCAGTGCTTCCGCTGCCGCAATTTGTATTTGAATACTTTCTGTAAAACTTTCTTTAATGCTGTCTAGCATGTTTATCCTTGGGTAATCGCGTTTTGAATCCAGTCGATATGGTCATTCGGCCCTTCAATGGCAACGATATCAAACCTGAAGTCTGTGGAGTGCACCGACAAGCCTTGCTGCATCAGCCATACATGGGCGGTTTTGAGCAGCCGCTGTGACTTCTTTACTGTTACCATTTCAGCGGCATGTCCGTAGCGGGTTTGCTTTCGGTACTTTACCTCAGCAAACACAACGGTGTTGTTATGGCGCATTATAAGATCAATTTCGCCACATTTAGCTATGAAGTTTTCTTGAATTAACGATAAACCGTGACTCAATAAATAGTTTTTAGCCACGGTCTCGTATTGATCACCCACTTGTTTGTGGGTGATCGTCGGTTTAGATAAGAGCTTACGGCTAAAAAGCCCCATGCTCTGCCCAGCTGATTTCGCGTTGTACAACGCAATTGTTATCTATGGTTAATATGCCCGTTTCTCCAGGAATACTGAAACCTTGTACGGCTTTCATTTGGGTTAATGCATCCATGAGGTAGTATGCATCCATTCCCAATGCCTGCAAACGTTTTTGGCCGTTTGAATAGGCCGGCCATAGCTCGTCGAGCTCTTTGTTCAGTTTGTTCTTATTGTCGATGAGTAGTGGGATATCACTGTAGAAGACACCAGTTAAATCTTCATACTGTTTATCCCCGCTGTTACTGCGTGAATTTGAGAAGAGTGCCGGTTGGCGAGCATCTGGGTTAATTGCTACTTCAATAAAAGGTTTGATTAACGTTAGCTCTGAGTTTTTCGCCACAATGTAGACCGAATCGATATCACGACGGCTGCGTGGCTCCGTTTCTAGATCTAAGTTCAGTAATTTGTCCATTTGGGCAATACGTTGTTGGCTTTCTTGCAAACCGAATACTTGATTGACATTACGTTGCAGTTGGCGTTTGTCAGAGAAAAAACTTACGGTGACATCGTTATTGCTGTATTTTTTCCACTCTTCTTTAAACGCTTGCTCCACTCGTTCTCCTAGGTGTCCTTTTGGCGCTAGGATAAGTGGGTATTTATAGCCTTGAGCAAAAAGGTGTTTCGCGGCTTGAGCAACTTCTTGTTCTGGTGACAGAGTGAGATAACAGATATTACTGTTTGGTTCCAACTCCTCAGGAATGTTAAGTGCTAAGGCTGGAATTGAATGTTCTTGGTCTTTCTGTGCTTGTTGCAGCTTGGTGATGTTGCTCTTTATCAATGGGCCAACAATAAAATCCACGTTATTTTTTTCCAGTGCCGCTTCAATTTCAGCGGTACTTTGCACGTTAGTATCCAAAACGGTCAGCGTCGCATCTTCTTCACGCTCTTTGTCATTCATCATCGCAAAGATGAAACCATCACGAACAAGCTGTGCTTGTCTGCCATATTTTCCGGTCAACGGCAATAATAGGGCGGTGTTGGTTGGTTTACTGATATCTAACGCTAAAATGTCAGTGATCGCCTGAGGTGTGTATGTCGCCGCTGGGTGATGAGGATTCTCTGCTAACCAGTCAGACAGTGTTTTTTGGAGATCGGGAAGACTCGAATTTAGTGTTTTCATATAGACAGCCAGTTGCAACCAACCCGCTAAAACATCTTCTTCAGGGGATGTTTTGAGTTCTAAAATCTCATACTGAGAGTAGTTGTTCAGGTTCTGCCAAATACGGTCGGCCGCTTGCTGTTGGGCTTTGTCGTCATCGGTGATGAATTCTGAATAAAGCACGAGCTCACGACTTGCTTCAAAATATTGACTTAGCATCTCTGAAATGTTGGCGCGCAGTTCGTGATAATCTTTCCACTGTTCGTTAGGAAGTTTCCACCAAGGCTGAAAGTTCAGTTGGCTGTAAGCTTGCTCCGGTTGAGAGTTGTTCACAAGTAGCCGTGCTCGGGCAAGTTGCCACTCGGCTTGTTGAACGTCGCTCAGTGCCTGTTTTGCTAAGCGCTTGATAAGCAGAGTGGCTTGATCGGTTTTTCCTGCTTGCACAGAGGCTTTAAGTGCCATGATCAGCCAGTCATTTTGCAGGCTTCCTTTGCTGCTATCCGCTTGCATCATGTAACTTTCAGTGGATTGCGCTGGATCAAGTGTAATATCAACACGCGTCGGTGCTTGAGGGCCTGAAGAACAAGCCGCCAATGTAATTGCTAATGCAATTGGAGTGAGTAAGCGTGGTACACTGAGTCTCTTATGGTTCATCGTTGCCATGAGTTCTT
Organism: Vibrio minamisatsumaniensis; assembly: GCF_050337445.1. Lineage (NCBI taxonomy): Bacteria > Pseudomonadati > Pseudomonadota > Gammaproteobacteria > Vibrionales > Vibrionaceae > Vibrio > Vibrio minamisatsumaniensis. The sequence goes on from NZ_JAKJSY010000009.1 coordinate 98,661, forward strand.
TAAATTCCGTATCAATTTGTATCTATATTAATCGTTGAAGTGATGGTAAACAAATGACAGATAACAAAACCTTGCTCACTGAGAGCCCAACGCTCTATATTGTGCCAACCCCCATTGGAAATTTGGGAGATATCACTCAAAGAGCAATTGAAATCTTATCAAGTGTCGATGTTATTGCAGCCGAAGACACACGCCACACGGGTAAGCTGCTAGCTCACTTCAATATATCAACCAGGACATTTGCTTTACATGATCATAATGAACAAAATAAAGTGCAAGTTCTAGTTGAAAGGTTATTAGAAGGTCAGTCTATCGCATTAGTCTCTGATGCGGGTACTCCTTTAATCAGTGACCCAGGTTACCATCTTGTATCACAATGTCGTCAAGCGGGTGTGAGAGTTGTGCCACTTCCAGGTGCTTGTGCTGTGATTACCGCCTTAAGTGCTTCTGGTTTGCCTTCCGATCGTTTCAGCTTTGAAGGCTTCTTACCGCCAAAGAGCAAAGGTCGTAAAGATAAATTCTTGGAGATAGCAAAGGCCGAACGCACCTGTATTTTCTATGAATCACCGCACCGAATTTCTGATTCCCTACTGGATATGTTAGAGATTCTAGGCCCTGATCGTGAGGTTGTGCTAGCCCGTGAGCTGACGAAGACATTCGAAACCATTCAAGGGTTGCCTTTGGGGGAGCTTATTGAGTGGATTGAAGAAGATTCGAATCGTAAGCGTGGCGAGATGGTGTTATTGATTCACGGTCACCGAGAAGAAGCGACCACAGAACTGCCAGACGAAGCGACTCGCACGCTCGGCATACTAACCAAAGAGCTACCCCTTAAAAAAGCGGCAGCAATGACAGCAGAAATCTATAATCTGAAAAAGAACGCCCTCTATAAGTGGGGGTTAGAACACTTAGAGAACTAATGCTCCTTTCGTAAATTATGAGTTCAGATACAGATAAATGAGTCATTAAGCTTAAGCTACCCTCTTTTATCTGTGTCTCTTCTCTCATTCCTCCTCGTTGGCTTTTCTGCTCAAAACCTCATCAGTTAACCATCGGTGTGCAGCATATTTGTGATCTCGCTAGACACTGCACGCTAATCTCTATACAATCCGCCCTCGGAGTTGAACGGGTAATCGCTGCTTTGCTGATGTCCTTCGGGAGACTGGTAGAGGGGAGGAACGTCCGGGCTCCATAGAGCAGGGTGCCAGATAACGTCTGGGGGGCGCGAGCCCACGACAAGTGCAGCAGAGAGAAGACCGCCGATGGCCTCATTTCTTCGGAAGGGGCACAGGTAAGGCTGAAAGGGTGCGGTAAGAGCGCACCGTGCGACTGGCAACAGTTCGTAGCGAGGTAAACTCCACCCGGAGCAAGATCAAATAGGCCCTCACATTGCGTTGCTCGCGTATGGGGGCGGGTAGATTGCTTGAGCCTGTGAGCGATTGCAGGCCTAGACGAATGGTTACCGCCGCGCAAGCGGAACAGAACCCGGCGTATGTGTCAACTCCACCTATATAAAGAACCCATCATTACTTAACGGTAGTGATGGGTTTTTTGCTTTATATTGACGTAAATGATGGTGATTGCCTTAGAATCTTTCACTCTAATCTGAGTTTGGAGAAAAATTCCTCTAGCCTATACATAATATGGTGGAGATACCGTGTGAAATCAGTACACTAAAACGTTAATAAATGAATTATTGCCGAACTATTGGCTCAATCCACTCACTGAGAAGACTATGACAGAAGCATTCAAACATATTTCAGTATTGCTTAATGAATCTATTGACGGACTTGCGATCAAATCTGACGGTACCTACATTGATGGTACTTTTGGCCGCGGTGGTCATAGCCGTACAATCCTGTCTAAACTGGGCGAGAATGGACGACTTTTTAGTATCGACCGCGATCCACAAGCGATAGCGGAAGCACAGAAAATTGATGATCCGCGTTTTACGATTATTCACGGTCCATTCTCTGGTATGGCTGAATATGCAGAGCGGTATGACTTAGTGGGTAAAGTCGATGGTGTTTTGCTGGATCTAGGCGTCTCTTCACCACAACTGGATGATGCTGAGCGTGGGTTTAGTTTTATGAAAGATGGCCCGCTAGACATGCGTATGGATCCAACCGCAGGAATCCCCGTTTCCCAGTGGTTAGATGAAGCGGATCTGGATGACATTACATGGGTGATCCGTGAGTTCGGTGAAGATAAACACGCTCGTCGCATCGCGAAAGGCATCATTGCTTATCAAGAGAATGAAGAGAACGAACCTCTGACACGTACGGGTCAGTTGGCGAAGCTGATTTCGGATGTTGCTCCGAAAAGCTTTAAAGAGAAAAAACACCCAGCAACTCGTGCATTCCAAGCGTTCCGTATCTATATAAACAGTGAACTTGAAGAGATTGATACCGCATTGAAAGGCGCAGCAAGCATTCTTGCACCTGAAGGTCGTCTGTCGGTTATCAGCTTCCATTCACTGGAAGACCGCATGGTGAAGCGTTTTATTCGTAAAGAGAGCCAAGGCCCGCAGGTACCACATGGCCTGCCATTAACAGAAGAGCAGATCAAGGCACTAGGCAGTGCTGATCTTAAGCCTGTAGGTAAAGCGATCAAACCATCGAAAGGCGAAGTGGATGAGAATACTCGTTCACGTAGCTCAGTATTACGAATCGCAGAAAAGTTATAGTCAATGAAGACCTCCAAACCCAATCTAGCCAAGATAATATTTTTTGATTTGATCTCTGAGGGTAAAGTTCCACTGGTGCTCCTTCTCTGTATATTCGCGAGTGCAATGGGGGTCGTTCTGACGACACATATGTCACGTCAAGCTATCACGCAAAAAGACATCGCGTCGGTGGAACGAGAACATCTTGACGATGAGTGGCGAAATTTAATGCTTGAAGAGACGGCTTTGGCTGAACATAGTCGGGTTCAAGCATCGGCAAAAAGAGAGCTAGGCATGAAACGCCCAGACGCTGACAAAGAAGTTGTGATTACACTGAAATGACCAGTAAAAAGGAAAAAGCACCCACGAAAACGGTGAAGAGATCAGCGAAAGATCATGTGAAGAGTGAAAATGACTCAGATCCAATTCTTATTAAATGGCGTTTCAACGTCGTGATTGCTTTCGTGTTTCTTGCCTTTGCAACACTCGTAGGTCGTGTCGCTTATATTCAAATTATTGAACCGGATAACTTAATTCGTCAAGGTGACCTTCGTTCTGTACGTGTAAAGGCTATTCCCTCTGCTCGCGGTATTATCTCAGACCGTAACGGTGAACCGCTTGCTGTGAGTGTTCCTGTTGAAGCGGTTTGGGCCGACCCGAAAACGATTTTTGATAAAAATGGCATGGCAGAAATTGATCGCTGGTATGCATTAGCTGATGTACTTGGCTTAGACCGGCAGTCGATGATTTCAAAACTCTCCAGTAACAAATCCCGTCGATTTATCTATCTACAAAGGCAAGTTAGCCCAGCGATGGCTAAATATATTCGTGAGCTTAAGCTGGCTGGTATTGGCCTTAAAGCGGAATCTCGTCGTTATTATCCTGCGGGTGAGGTCAGCGCACATCTTATCGGTGTTACTGGGATCGACGGACACGGTTTGGAAGGGGTTGAGCGCAGCTATGATAAATGGCTCACGGGAGAGGCCGGTAAGCGCACGATCCGTAAAGATCGCTATGGGCGAGTTGTTGAAAATATAGCCCTAGAAGAGCGTGAAGAAGGCAAGCCACTAGAGTTGACAATTGATCAACGATTGCAAGCCATCGCTTACCGAGCTATCAAACAGGCCGTGGCTGATTACAAAGCGACTTCTGGCTCTGCCGTCTTGTTAGATGTAAAAACGGGGGCTGTGTTAGCCATGGTTAATGCACCGTCTTACAATCCCAACAATCGTGCCGATCTACAAAGCTTTAAGATGCGAAATAGGGTCATCACTGATGCCATGGAACCGGGCTCGACAGTCAAACCTTTTGTGGTGCTTGCTGCACTCGAAAATGGGACCGCGGATGAAAACACAGTGATTGATACCGGGAATGGGATCATGCGAATTGGCGGTAGCCGCGTGCGAGACTCTTCCAAAGTGGGCAAAGCGGACTTGGCGTTGATTCTCAAGAAGTCGAGTAATATCGGTGTTGCAACACTAGCATTGAATATGCCTTTAGAATCGTTGCTTGGGATGTACAGTTCTGTCGGGTTTGGTGAAATGTCAGGGTTGAATTTGATCGGTGAAACGACGGGTATTTTTCCGAATCGTCGACGTTGGTCCAAGTTCGAGATCGCAACATTGGCGTTTGGTTATGGCTTATCAGTGACGCCGCTGCAGTTAGTTCATGCTTATGCCACGTTAGCGAACAGAGGTGTGTATGAACCGATTCATATCATTAAAAAGAATACCCAAGATTTTTCTAAGCAGATAATCAGTCGTAAGAATGCTGATTTGGTTATCAAAATGTTAGAAGGGGTGACTCACCCGGGTGGAACGGCAACCAAAGCGGCGGTTCCTGGTTATCGAGTGGCAGCCAAAACCGGTACTTCTCGAAAAGCAGATGCGGGAGGCTACAGTGACCAATATGTTGCAATTACGGCCGGTTTTGCTCCTGTGAGTGAGCCTAGAGTTGCACTGGTTGTTGTGGTCAACGAGCCTCAAGGAGACCTTTATTATGGTGGTTCGGTTGCCGGCCCTGTTTTTTCTGAAATCATGAAGGGGGCACTGCAAATACTGAATGTTCCTGCTGATGAAAACAAATTCCAAGAATAAGAATAGAGCCAATTAGGATTCAATATGAGTAGTAGCTTCACGCTGTCATCTTTACTTTCTCCTTGGGGAGATTTTTGCTCCCCTGAGTTGGATGCGATTGTTGTTGAGCAATTGGAGTTGGATAGCCGTACTATCCAGGACGGCGATATTTTTGTTGCGATAGTTGGGCATGCGGTCGATGGTCGTCGTTTTATCAATAAAGCCATCGCTCAAGGTGCGAAAGCCGTGATTGCACAAGCTGACGATGATAAAGCTCATGGCCTAGTTGAGTGGTTAAACGCGGTTCCAGTTGTTTACGTTTCAGAACTTAACTCAATGTTATCTGAACTCGCTGGGCGTGTTTACTCTTCTCAAGGCACAAAGTTGATTGGCGTAACGGGTACTAATGGTAAAACCACCATCACGCAATTGATAGCGCAATGGCTTGATCTCGTTGGTCTGCGTTCTGCGGTAATGGGCACTACGGGTAATGGTTTCTTAGATGAGCTGAAAACGGCCGCTAACACCACCGGCAGCGCCATTGAAATACAGCGTACACTCAGCGAGTTAGCGGCAAACAACGCGGTTTATACAGCGATGGAGATATCTTCTCATGGCTTGGTGCAGGGTCGTGTTAAAGCCTTAGATTTTGATGTTGGTGTGTTTACTAATTTGAGTCGTGATCACCTTGATTATCATGGGACCATGCAAGAGTACGCGCTAGCGAAGAAGAGCCTGTTCACTGAACATAAATGCAAGCATGCCGTTATCAATGTTGATGACGAAGTGGGCAAAGCTTGGATGGCTGATTTACCAGACGCGATTGCAGTTTCATTGCTTCCTCTAACCGATTACCAGCAATCAGTATGGGCTTCTGATGTGGCTTATGCGGAGACCGGCATCCAACTCTCTTTCGATGGGTGTTGGGGACAAGGCGATCTTTCGGTTCCATTGATTGGTCAGTTCAACGCATCAAACGTCTTGGTTGCCTTTACGACCTTGCTTTCATTAGGTATCGATAAGCAAACCTTGGTCGATACTGCGCCTCAGTTGCAACCGGTTATTGGCCGCATGGAATTATTCCAAGTGCCGAGCAAAGCAAAAGTGGTTGTCGATTATGCGCATACGCCCGATGCGCTAGAGAAAGCGTTGACCGCACTACGTGTGCATTGTTCAGGAAAATTGTGGGCAATCTTTGGTTGTGGTGGCGATCGTGACACTGGCAAGCGCCCTATGATGGCAGCAACTGCAGAACAGTTCGCCGATAAAATTATCATTTCCGATGACAATCCTCGTAGCGAAGATCCTGCCTTGATTGTCAAAGACATGCTCGTTGGTTTAAAGGAACCAGAATCGGCGTTCATCGAACACGATCGCTATCAAGCGGTTAAGTTTGCTTTAGAGCAAGCCAGCAGTAAGGACATTATTCTTTTGGCGGGTAAAGGCCATGAGGATTACCAAGTATTGAAAGACACGACGATCCATTACTCCGATCGAGAGTCTGCGCTACAACTTTTAGGTATTTCACAATGATTGATGTATCACTCGAGCAGGTTTGCTCTGTAGTTAACGGGACGTTGATTGAGGCGGGTGCGTCGAGCCGCAGCATCATAAATGCCGTTTCTACTGACACGCGTACCGTTGAGGAGGGCGCATTGTTTGTTGCTCTCGTTGGTGAACGTTTTGATGCACATGACTTTTGTCATCAAGCGGTTGAGGCAAAGGCGAGCGCCTTGTTAGTCGAACGAAAACTTGACCTAAATATTACTCAAGTTGTTGTTGAAGACACTAAACTAGCTTTAGGTCAGCTAAGTGCTTGGATCCACAAACAATGTGATGTGCCAACCATGGCGATAACAGGAAGCTGTGGTAAAACGACCGTCAAAGAGATGGTGGCGAGCATTCTACAACAACGTGGCACGGTGCTATTTACGGCGGGTAACTTTAATAATGATATTGGTGTGCCATTAACCCTGTTACGCAGTGAACTTAATGATGACTACGCCGTGATCGAATTGGGGGCCAATCATATTGGTGAGATCGCCTACACGACACAGCTCGTGAAACCACAGGTTGCCTTAGTCAACAATGTGGCAGCTGCGCACCTAGAAGGATTTGGTTCGATCGATGGTGTTAGGCAAGCAAAAGGTGAAATCTTCCAGGGGCTGGCTGCCGGTGATGTTGCGATTGTGAACCTGGAGAGCAACGGTGGTGATTTTTGGCATGATGTACTCGCGGATAAAACGGTGCTGACATTTTCAGAAAGTGACAATACCGCGGATTACTTTGCTAAGAATATTTGCGTCAATGAACAAGGTGAAGCTTGCTTTGATATGCAGACGCCACAAGGCGCTATCCCCGTTGAACTTGGTATCATTGGCCAGCACAACGTCGCGAATGCGTTAGCGGCGGCAGCGTTGAGCGTTCAATTTGGTGCTACGCTTGACGAGATAAAAACCGGTTTAGCGAATCTTATCTCAGTCAAAGGGCGAGTTGAGGTTCAGCGATTAAGTGAGAATATCAAGCTAATCGATGACAGTTATAACGCCAGCGTGCCTGCGATGAAGGCGGCAGTTAAACTGCTTTCGAGCTTTAAAGGTCAACGTTGGTTGATTTTAGGCAATATGGCTGAATTAGGCGACGAAAGTCTTGCACTTCACCGTCAAGTCGGTGAATATGCTGCCCCATTCGCTTTTGAACATGTACTCACTTACGGTAATGATACCAAGGTGATTAGTGAAGTCTGTCATGGTACTCACTTTGCAACGCATCAAGCGATGATCACGCACATAGAGCAGCACTTATGCTTGCCAGAAAACGCCTCGCATACCTTGTTGGTAAAAGGCGCAAATAGTGCAGGAATGAGTAAAATAGCCGCTGCTTTAAAGGAGAACTTTTCATGATCATTTGGCTCGCAGATTTACTACAGCCACACTTTTCTTTTTTCCGTTTGTTCGAATATTTATCTTTTCGTGCAATCGCGAGTATCTTGACGGCGCTATGCCTGTCGCTGTGGATGGGACCTCGCTTAATTGAGCGTCTGCAAATGCTGCAAATTGGCCAAGTGGTTCGTAATGACGGCCCTGAGTCTCATTTCAGTAAACGTGGTACGCCAACCATGGGGGGTGTCATGATCTTGGCTGCGATCATCATTACTGTGTTGATGTGGGCCGATCTTTCTAACCCATATGTTTGGGCTGTTCTGGCTGTACTTGGTGGTTATGGCACTGTTGGTTTTGTTGATGACTACCGTAAAGTGGTTCGCAAGAATACCGATGGTTTGATTGCACGTTGGAAATACTTTTGGCAATCGGCCATTGCATTAGTGGTCGCATTTGCTCTGTATGCGCATGGTCAAGATACCGCAGCAACGCAACTGGTGGTTCCTTTCTTTAAAGATGTAATGCCACAGTTGGGTTTGTTATACATCGTACTGACGTACTTTGTTATCGTGGGGACCAGTAATGCGGTGAACCTAACCGATGGTCTCGATGGCTTGGCGATTATGCCAACGGTTATGGTTGCGGCTGGTTTTGCGGTGATTGCTTGGGCTACCGGTAATGTTAATTTTTCAGAATACCTACATATTCCATATATACCGTACACCTCTGAATTAGTGGTTGTTTGTACCGCTATTGTGGGGGCAGGGCTTGGTTTTTTATGGTTCAACACCTACCCAGCACAAGTGTTCATGGGCGATGTTGGCTCGCTAGCGCTTGGCGGTGCATTGGGTGTGATTGCGGTGTTAGTCCGTCAAGAGTTTGTACTGGTGATTATGGGGGGGGTGTTTGTTATGGAAACCTTATCCGTTATTCTTCAGGTCGGCTCTTATAAGTTGCGGGGCCAGCGTATTTTTCGTATGGCACCCATTCATCATCACTATGAATTGAAAGGTTGGCCTGAGCCGCGCGTCATCGTGCGTTTTTGGATTATCTCAATGGTATTAGTGCTGATTGGCCTGGCAACATTGAAAGTTCGTTAATTTTCTGTGTAAGCCTCTTTCGTTGGGGGCTTGAAAACAATAAAGAGCATCTTGTTTAAATGGAACAGTGGCAAAATATTCAAAATGTAGTCGTGGTGGGGCTCGGTATTACCGGGCTCTCTGTCGTGAAATATCTCGCCAAATTTCAACCTCACACTCAGGTGAAGGTGATTGATACGCGGGAACGACCACCTGGACGAGAGTCTTTGCCTCAATCGGTAGCACTGCATTCTGGAAGTTGGAACCGCCAATGGTTAGCCGATGCTGATTTAGTGGTTGCTAATCCGGGTATCGCTTTAGCAACACCTGAAATACAAGATGTGATTCAAGCGGGTACTCCTGTTGTTGGTGATATTGAACTGTTTGGTTGGGCGGTAGATAAGCCCGTTGTCGCTATAACCGGTTCTAATGGCAAGAGTACGGTGACCGATCTGACCGGTGCACTGGCAAAGGCTGCGGGTTTAAATGTCGGTGTGGGTGGCAACATTGGTATTCCTGCTTTGGATCTTCTCGAGCTGGATGCTGATTTATATGTTCTTGAGCTTTCAAGTTTTCAGTTAGAAACAACATCAAGCCTAAACTTAGCAGCAGCAGCATTTCTGAATCTGTCAGAAGACCATATGGATCGCTACCAAGGCATGGCTGATTACCGCGATGCCAAGTTAAGAATCTTTAACAATGCTCAATATGCGATTGTTAACCGCGACGACAAAGAGACGTATCCAGACCACAACATGTCATTAGTAACATTTGGACTCGATGACCAAGAGTTTGGTGTCGCGACAGTTGATGGCATCGAATGGCTGATCGATAACGGTAAGCCTGTACTTGCTACCCAAGATTTAACATTGGTTGGACGTCACAATGTGGCAAATGCGTTAGTCTCGCTAGCACTGCTTAAACAAGTCGGTATTGATTACAGCAAAAGCCTTGAAGCCTTGAAGGCCTACAATGGTTTGACACATCGTTGCCAAGTGGTGGCTGACAAACGCGAAATCAAATGGGTTAACGACTCAAAAGCGACGAACGTAGCCAGCACATTAGCCGCTCTATCAGGGCTAGAATATGAAGGTACTTTATATCTCTTAGTCGGTGGTGTCGGTAAGGGGGCTGATTTTAGTGAGCTTGAGCCTGTGTTGTCACGGCTAGAGCGTGTTCAACTGTGTTGTTTCGGTGAAGATGCAGCGCAATTTATGCCGTTGCACCCATCAGCTAAGACGTTTGAAACTATGGATGACATCATCGAGAGTATCTCGAAACAGCTAGCCTCTGGAGATATGGTGATGTTATCTCCAGCGTGTGCAAGCTTCGATCAATTTAATAACTTCATGGCGAGAGGTGATGCGTTCACGGCACTTGCCCATGAGTATGCTTAACGTGTTGAAGGACTAACATTCAGTGCAAAGAGTCAAAGAGATTCGCCTATCTATTTGGCAGTGGCTTAACCGAGCCACTCCAGAAGCGCTTTACGATCGTCAATTGGTATGGATCGCTCTTGGGCTGATGCTGACGGGCTTAGTGATGGTAACGTCTGCTTCGTTTCCTATTAGTGCTCGTTTAACCAATCAACCATTTCACTTTATGTTTCGCCATGCCATTTTCCTTGTGTTGGCTTTGGGCGTATCGAGTGTGATTTTACAAATCCCCATGAAGCGTTGGTTCCAATATAGTATGTACTTATTGGCTTTATCCTTCTTTTTACTGATCGTAGTGTTGGCCATTGGTAAGTCGGTTAATGGTGCATCGCGTTGGATTCCACTTGGGTTGTTTAACTTACAACCGGCAGAAGTCGCTAAGTTATCGTTGTTTATCTTTATGGCGGGCTACCTGGTTCGTAAGCAAGACGAAGTAAGGAAAACTTTCTTTGGTGGTTTTGCCAAGCCTATCATGGTGTTTGGTGCTTTTGCTGTGTTGCTACTGGGCCAGCCCGATTTGGGTACCGTAGTCGTAATGTTGGTAACTCTGTTCGGTATGCTATTTATCGCCGGCGCCAAGCTGTCCCAGTTTATCGCCTTGATGGTCGCGGGGATTGCTGCGGTCGTTGGTTTGATTCTTGTAGAGCCTTATCGTATTCGACGTGTGACCTCATTTTGGGAGCCGTGGAGTGACCCATTTGGCAGTGGTTATCAGTTAACTCAATCGTTAATCGCGTTTGGTCGTGGTGACTGGATGGGGCAAGGGCTTGGTAACTCGATTCAAAAGCTCGAATATCTTCCCGAGGCGCATACCGACTTTGTTTTTGCGGTTTTGGCTGAGGAGTTGGGCTTTATTGGTGTCACTTTAGTGCTAATCCTAATTTTTAGCTTAGTTTTTAAAGCGATTCTCATTGGCAAAAAAGCCTTCGAAAATGACCAAGCCTTCAGTGGCTATTTGGCATTTGGCATTGGTATTTGGTTCGCTTTTCAAACACTTGTTAACGTCGGTGCGGCTTCCGGTATTGTTCCGACTAAAGGTCTCACATTGCCGTTGATCAGTTACGGTGGTTCCAGTCTCATTATCATGTCAGTGGCTGTTTCGATGCTATTGCGTATTGATCATGAATGTCGAGTACAACAAAAAGAACAAGCAGACAATCAAAACGAATTAGTTGAATAAGAATCTACCATGATGAAAAAAAACAAAAAATTGTTAGTGATGGCTGGTGGAACTGGCGGTCATGTTTTCCCAGGGTTAGCGGTGGCTAAAAAACTTCAGCAGCAAGGTTGGGAAATTCGTTGGTTAGGTACCGCGGATAGAATGGAAGCGGATTTAGTACCTAAGCACGGTATTGAAATTGACTTTATTAAAGTGAAAGGTTTGCGTGGTCAAGGCATTACCAAGTTAATCAAGGCACCATTTCAGATCATTAATGCCATACTTCAAGCAAAGCAATACATCAAAGCATGGCAGCCTGATGTGGTGCTTGGCATGGGGGGATATGTGAGTGGTCCCGGTGGTATCGCGGCATGGTTATCCGGTATTCCCGTGGTTCTTCATGAACAAAACGCCGTGGCGGGTTTAACCAATCAATGGCTCTCTAAAATAGCAAAAAAGGTATTCCAAGCGTTCCCTGGGGCTTTCCCTGCCGCAGAAGTTGTGGGGAATCCAGTGCGGGAAGATGTTGTTGCCTTAACTGAACCCGAGCAACGCATGGCTGAACGTGACGGTGATGTTCGTATCCTAGTCATGGGTGGTAGCCAAGGCGCGAAAATTCTTAACGATACTCTGCCTGTGACATTAGCTCAGTTAGGCTCTGGTTTTACCGTGATGCACCAAGCGGGTAAAAACAACCAACAGCAAGTGATTGAACAATACAAATCACATTCTGTAGATAATGTTCAAGTAACTGAATTTATTGATGATGTGGCGCAAGCTTATGAGTGGGCTGATCTATTAGTGTGTCGCTCAGGAGCATTAACTGTATCAGAAGTGTCTGCCGCCGGTGTGGGTTCTATCTTCGTTCCATTTATGCATAAAGATAGACAACAAGCGTTGAATGCCGATCACCTAGTTGAATGTGGGGCGGCGTTAATGATCGAACAGCCTCAACTGACGGCCGATAAGCTTGCGAACACCATCGCTCAGCTTGATAGAAATGAATTAAAAATGATGGCAACAAAAGCTCGTCAAGCCGCCAAGCTTGATGCTGATGTGACCGTCGCTGAAGCGATTAAAGCTTTAGCAAAATAATGAGATTGAATTGATGACGATTGAACATACCCAAGACTTAGCGCAAATCCGTGCAATGGTGCCAGAGATGCGCCGTGTTAAATCCATCCACTTCATTGGTATTGGTGGCGCGGGAATGAGCGGGATTGCTGAAGTCTTGCTTAATGAAGGTTACCAGATCACGGGGTCTGATATTGCTCAAAACCCAGTGACCGATCGTTTAGTTAGCAAAGGTGCTACCGTTTACATCGGTCACCAAGCAAGCAACGTTGTTGATGCCAGTGTTGTGGTAGTTTCAACCGCCATCAACGAAGAGAACCCTGAGATCATTGCCGCTCGCGACGCGCGAACCCCTATCGTTCGCCGTGCTGAAATGCTGGCTGAGCTGATGCGTTTTCGTCATGGTATCGCTGTGGCTGGGACGCATGGTAAAACAACGACAACCGCGTTAGTTACGCAGATTTACTCGGAAGCAGGCTTGGATCCAACCTTTGTTAATGGTGGTTTGGTTAAGAGTGCTGGGACTAATGCCCGCTTAGGCTCTAGTCGTATCCTTATCGCAGAAGCTGATGAAAGTGACGCATCATTCCTACATCTGCAACCAATGGTTAGTATTGTTACTAATATTGAAGCGGATCATATGGATACTTATGGCGGCGATTTTGAAACGCTAAAGCAGACGTTTATTGATTTCTTACACAACCTGCCATTCTACGGCCAGGCTGTGATGTGTATTGATGATCCAGTCGTGCGTGAGCTTATTCCTTTGGTGAGTCGTCAAGTGATTACCTACGGCTTCTCAGAAGATGCGGATATTCGTATTGAGAACTACGTACAAGAAGGCCAACAAGGCAAATTCACGGTGGTACGTGAAGGTAAAGCTAATCTTGATATTACGTTAAACATTCCGGGTCGCCATAATGCTCTGAATGCCTCGGCTGCGATTGCAGTTGCAACGGAAGATGACATTAGCGACGAAGCGATTCTAAAAGCGATGGCGGGGACGGAAGGGACAGGTCGTCGTTTTGATCATCTTGGTGAATACGAAACGGGCAAGGGGATTGCAATGTTGGTTGATGATTATGGTCATCATCCAACTGAAGTCGATGTGACGATTCAAGCGGCTCGGAGTGGCTGGACAGATAAACGCCTTGTCATGATCTTCCAACCACATCGCTACAGCCGCACCCGCGATCTGTATGATGATTTTGCTAACGTTCTTGAACAAGTTGATGTTTTAATCTTATTGGATGTTTACTCGGCCGGTGAGAAACCGATTGCCGGTGCTGACGGACGCTCGTTAAGCCGAACTATTCGTGGACGTGGTAAGATTGATCCGATTTTCGTTGCTGATATCGACACACTGCCATCTGTTCTTGCTAACGTAATTCAAGGCGGTGACCTTGTTTTAACTCAAGGGGCCGGTGATGTAGGTCGCGTAGCGAAACAACTTGAGTCGTTACAACTCGATATTAATAAAATGCAGAATCCTTAACAGAATACGGTTTAAAGACTGTGGTTGATCGCTCACTTCTTGCGATTGACCTGAAATTGACCAAAAATGTTATTATCAACGTTTGATACTTTAATTTTGCTCAGTATAATTCATAGGTTAAAGTAAGTGCTTTAAATCTATTACGATGATAGGGAATAGAATTGCGAACCAACGACAGGGAATGCGGGCTTTGGTAGAAAGTACTTTTAGCGAAAACCGCCACCTATTCAGTATACCATTGTTGAAGAAACATGCGCTTGGTGGTTCTTTTTTAGTTTTGGTATTGCTATTCATTGGGTTTCTTTTCTATACCACGCTGACTTGGATGTGGGACGATCAGCGATTGCCTCTTTCTAAAATAGTGCTTCAAGGTGATTTAACTTATGTAACGGCGGGTGATGTTCAGCATGCTTTTGGTCAGTTAGAGCATATCGGGACCTTCATGTCGCAAGACATTGGTGTGTTGCAAGACAGTTTAGAAGCATTACCTTGGGTGTCTGCTGTCTCTATTCGTAAGCAGTGGCCAGACACAATAAAAGTTTTTTTGACTGAGTACCATGCGGCAGCAATCTGGAATGGTAATATGCTGTTGAATGAAAATGGTCAGGTGTTCAATGGTGATATCGGCCTGTTGAAGGGTGATAGAGTCAAGCTTTACGGCCCAGAAGGCACCAGCCAAGAAGTGATAGAAAAATGGCGACAGATAACCCCTTCGATTAACCGTCTAGGTTTATCCGTCACCTCACTCGTTCTCAACGAGCGTCGCGCTTGGCAAATAATCCTAGATAACGGTATCCGTTTAGAACTAGGTAAAGATTCTTTAGGTGAGCGTGTTGATCGCTTTATTTTGCTTTACAACGAATTAGGTAGTAAAGCGAATCAAGTGAGCTACATCGACCTCAGGTATGATACGGGAGCCGCTGTAGGCTGGTTTCCAGAGCAATAGTTAGAAGAGAGCACAGATGACTAAGACCGCAGATGACAACATAATCGTTGGTCTTGATATAGGCACTGCGACCATATCCGCTCTGGTTGGTGAAATATTGCCTGATGGTCAAATCAATATCATTGGTTCAGGGCAAAGCCCATCCAGAGGTATGGATAAAGGTGGTGTAAACGACCTAGAGTCGGTAGTTAAGTCGGTTCAGAGAGCGATTGATCAAGCTGAGTTGATGGCGGAATGCCGGATCAGCAATGTTTTTATCTCGCTATCGGGCAAACATATCGCAAGCCGAATTGAAAAAGGCATGGGCACTATTTCAGATGAAGAAGTGTCCCAAGACGACATGGATCGAGCGATTCATACCGCGAAATCAATTAAAATAGGTGATGAGCAGAGAATTCTGCACGTGATTCCGCAAGAATTTACCATTGATTACCAAGAGGGAATTAAGAATCCGCTTGGTTTATCGGGTGTTCGAATGGAAGTGAGCGTTCATCTGATTTCTTGTCATAGCGATATGGCGAGAAATATTATTAAAGCTGTCGAGCGATGTGGTCTCACAGTCGAACAAATCGTATTCTCAGGACTTGCCTCAAGTAATGCGGTAATTACTGAAGACGAGCGGGAGCTTGGAGTGTGTGTGGTCGATATTGGTGCCGGTACCATGGATATTTCCATTTGGACTGGCGGCGCTCTTCGACACACAGAAGTCTTTTCCTACGCAGGAAATGCGGTAACCAGTGATATTGCCTTCGCTTTCGGTACACCTGTGAGTGATGCTGAAGAGATAAAAGTAAGCCATGGTTGCGCTTTGAGTGAACTCGTAAGTAAGGACGATTCAGTGAATGTCCCAAGTGTTGGTGGTCGCCCATCGAGAAGTTTGCAACGACAAACGTTATCGGAAGTGATTGAACCACGTTACACTGAACTTATGGGGCTTGTTAACCAAACTATTGATACGGTTCAATTACAGCTACGCGATGAAGGTATTAAACACCACCTTGCAGCTGGTGTGGTTCTGACTGGTGGAGCGGCACAAATTGACGGGTTGGTAGAGTGTGCGGAACGCGTATTCCGCAATCAAGTTCGAGTTGGTAAGCCATTAGAAGTTAGTGGCTTAACTGACTATGTTAAAGAGCCGTATCATTCTACGGCGGTTGGTTTACTTCATTACGCAAGAGATTGCCAGATAAGTGATGAAGGTGATTACAGTGAACCTAAGCGTTCAGCACCTTCTATGTCTTCTATGTCAGGCTTATTTGGTAAATTGCGTAATTGGATACAAAAAGAGTTTTAACCTGAGTTGCAGGAAAAAACGGAGATAACACATGTTTGAACCGATGATGGAAATGTCTGACGATGCTGTAATCAAAGTCGTTGGAGTTGGTGGCGGTGGCGGCAACGCTGTTGAGCACATGGTACGTGAATCAATCGAAGGTGTAGAATTCATCAGTGTTAACACTGATGCACAAGCACTTCGTAAAACGAGCGTGAGCAGCGTGATCCAAATTGGTGGTGATATCACTAAAGGTTTGGGCGCTGGTGCAAACCCACAAGTAGGCCGTGATGCAGCTCTCGAAGATCGAGACAGAATTAAAGAAGTTCTAACGGGTGCCGATATGGTCTTTATCGCAGCCGGTATGGGCGGTGGTACCGGTACAGGTGCTGCTCCCGTTATTGCTGAAGTGGCGAAAGAGCTGGGCGTGTTAACGGTTGCTGTTGTCACAAAGCCCTTTAGCTTTGAAGGCAAAAAGCGTTTAGCGTTTGCTGAGCAAGGCATTGAAGAGCTTTCTAAACATGTGGATTCTTTAATTACGATTCCAAATGAGAAGCTACTCAAAGTGCTTGGCCGCGGCGTAACGCTACTCGAAGCTTTCGCAAGTGCAAACGATGTACTTAAAAATGCGGTACAAGGTATTGCTGAGCTCATTACTCGCCCTGGTATGATTAACGTCGATTTCGCGGATGTTCGCACCGTAATGTCGGAAATGGGTCATGCAATGATGGGTAGCGGTATCGCAAAAGGTGAAGACCGTGCTGAAGAAGCGGCTGAAACGGCAATTTCTAGCCCACTACTCGAAGACATCGACCTCGCGGGTGCGCGTGGTGTTCTTGTGAACATCACAGCTGGCTTAGATATGCGTCTAGATGAATTTGAAACAGTCGGTAATACAGTTAAGGCATTCGCATCTGATAACGCAACCGTGGTGATTGGTACTTCTCTAGACCCTGATATGACGGATGAAATTCGTGTGACTGTTGTAGCAACAGGCATCGGTACTGAGAAAAAACCAGACATTACATTAGTTGCTGGTGGCAAAGCTAAGGTTTCACCAACGCCTCAACCGCAGGTCGCAGCTCAAACTGCAGCAAAAGTGGAAGATAAAGTGGCACAGCCATTGCAGGAAAAAACTGAAGTGAAACCTCAAGTTAAGCCGCAATCAAAGACGTCAACAGTTTCTTCAGGAACAGGCGCTAGCCAGAGTGCGGCACCTAAAGCTGAAAAAGAGAGTGGATACTTAGATATTCCAGCGTTCTTGCGACGTCAGGCTGACTAGTCAATACTCAAAATTTGACTATCGTCGAATTAATGATAAAATTCACGGTCGGTAGATGCTGGCCGTGATTTGTAGCACTGATAAGAGGTAAGTAGATGATTAGACAACGTACTCTCAAAGAGATCGTGAAAACAACTGGTGTGGGTCTCCACTCTGGTCGTAAAGTCACACTTACTCTTCGTCCGGCAGCTGCAAATACAGGTATTGTTTATCGTCGTACTGATGTCAATCCGCCTGTCGATTTTCCAGCTGACCCTGCGTCAGTTCGTGACACGATGCTATGTACTGCTCTTGTTAACGACGAAGGTGTGCGTATTTCGACAGTGGAACACCTTAACGCAGCTTTAGCGGGTATGGGCATCGACAACATCATTATTGAAGTCGATGCACCTGAGATCCCAATTATGGATGGTAGCGCAAGCCCATTTGTATACTTGCTACAGCAAGCGGGTGTCGAAACACTGAATGCAGCGAAGCGTTTTATTCGAATCAAGAAACCCGTTCGTTTTGAGGATGGCGATAAATGGGCAGAATTTGTACCATTTGACGGCTTCCGAATGGATTTTGAAATCGAATTCAATCACCCTGCGATTGAATCCGATGAGCAACGTTTGTTATTTGATTTCTCATCACAAGGTTTTGTAAAACAGATTTCTCGCGCTCGTACTTTCGGCTTCATGCGTGATATTGAGTACCTGCAATCACAAAATTTGTGTTTGGGTGGTAGCTTTGATTGTGCCATCGTACTGGATGAATACCGCATTCTTAATGAAGAAGGTCTTCGTTTCGAGAATGAGTTTGTCACTCATAAAGTACTCGACGCGATTGGCGACCTTTATATGTGTGGACACGCTATTATTGGTGAGTTCCGCGCATACAAATCAGGTCACGGTCTAAATAATCAACTTTTACGTGCAGTGCTTGCTGACGCAGAAGCTTGGGAATGGGCTACATTTGAAGAAGAAGTCGGTTCTCCAGTGGCTTTCGCAGAGCCGGGTATGGTTCTAGCGTAATAAGTGGCTTATAACAATATAAGATTTCAAAAACCAGGTCATCGGCCTGGTTTTTTTGTGTCTATTTTCCAGATACAGTGTCGTTAACCTCCGGAAATTGCTGGCCAATGGGCTGCTGTTTGCTTAATCCAGCAGCAATTAGAAAGAAAAGTTCCAAGCACATCAAACAAATGGTGTTCTAAATGGTCGTTAGTGTGAAAATTACTTACACTAAGGGGCATTAATTTTAACTCAAGCCTTGAAAACTCTACGCTCAAGTACAATATCAAAGATACTAGATTTATCTCAGTATCCTTGGTTAGTAACTGAAGACTAGCTTATCGCTAGTAGAGACTGACGGCATTTAAAATAGATCGCGGACGATCTGAGAACGAAGAGATTCCAAGCACATGATTACTAAGCTGCTGACAAAGGTAATTGGCAGTCGCAATGACAGAACACTGCGCCGCCTTAGAAAAATTGTAAAAGAAATTAATAGCTACGAACCGTCATTAGAAGCTCTATCTGATGAAGAGTTAAAAGCAAAAACGGTTGAGTTTCGTGAGCGCTTAGATAAGGGAGAATCGTTAGACCAACTTCTACCAGAAGCATTTGCAACGGTACGAGAAGCGTCAAAACGTGTTTATGGTATGCGCCACTTCGACGTGCAATTGATTGGTGGCATGGTTTTAAATGCTGGCCAAATTGCAGAAATGCGTACTGGTGAAGGTAAAACTCTTACTGCAACTTTGCCTGCTTATCTTAATGCTTTACCAAGTAAAGGTGTTCATGTCGTAACGGTGAACGATTACTTAGCGAAGCGTGATGCGGAAACAAACCGCCCATTATTTGAATTCCTTGGTATGACGGTTGGCGTGAATGTGCCAAATATGGCTCCGCCAGAAAAGAAAGCGGCGTATCAAGCTGATATTTTATACGGGACTAACAACGAATTTGGTTTCGATTACCTACGTGACAACATGGCTTTTCGTGCTGAAGACCGAGTTCAGCGTGAGCGTTTTTTCGCTGTTGTCGATGAAGTTGACTCAATCCTAATCGATGAAGCTCGAACTCCGCTTGTTATTTCTGGACCGGCTGAAGATAGCTCAGATCTCTACACGCGTATTAATACGTTGATCCCTCACCTTGAGCGTCAAGATAAAGAAGATTCTGAAGAGTACCGTGGCGAAGGTCACTACACCATGGATGAAAAATCGAAACAAGTTCACCTGACTGAAAACGGTCAAGAATTTGTTGAAGAGTTGATGGTGAAAAATGGCTTGATGGAAGACGGAGACACGCTTTACTCTCCAACTAATATCAGTTTATTACACCACGTAAACGCGGCTCTTCGTGCGCATGTTCTGTTTGAGAAAAACGTTGATTACATTGTTACGGAAGACGGTGAAGTTGTTATTGTTGACGAACATACGGGTCGTACAATGCCGGGTCGTCGTTGGTCTGAAGGGTTACACCAAGCTGTTGAAGCGAAAGAAGGTGTGAAGATTCAGAATGAAAACCAGACGCTCGCATCAATTACATTCCAGAACTTCTTCCGCTTGTACGAAAAACTGTCTGGTATGACAGGTACTGCCGATACAGAAGCGTTCGAATTTCAGTCTATTTACGGCCTAGAAACGGTGGTTATCCCAACCAACAAACCTATGGTTCGTAACGATATGCCAGATGTGGTTTATCGTACCGAAGAAGACAAATTTAATGCGATCATTGAGGATATTAAAGATCGTGTAGCAGCGGGTCAGCCATCGCTGGTTGGTACTGTGTCTATTGAAAAATCTGAGCTTCTTTCAAATGCGCTGAAGAAAGCTAAGATTAAGCATAATGTTCTAAACGCCAAGTTTCACGAAATGGAAGCTGAGATCGTAGCGCAAGCGGGTACGCCTAGCGCGGTCACCATCGCAACTAACATGGCCGGTCGTGGTACCGATATCGTGCTAGGTGGTAGTTGGCAGGCACAAGTTGAGAAATT
Organism: Vibrio minamisatsumaniensis; assembly: GCF_050337445.1. NCBI lineage: Bacteria > Pseudomonadati > Pseudomonadota > Gammaproteobacteria > Vibrionales > Vibrionaceae > Vibrio > Vibrio minamisatsumaniensis. The sequence goes on from NZ_JAKJSY010000009.1 coordinate 119,009, forward strand.
AGAAAACCCAACTCAAGAGCAGATCGACAAGATCAAATCGGATTGGAGAATCATCCACGATAAAGTGCTTGAGTCTGGAGGTCTGCACATCATCGGTACTGAGCGTCATGAATCTCGTCGTATCGATAATCAGCTACGTGGTCGTTCTGGTCGTCAAGGTGATGCGGGTTCTTCTCGTTTCTATCTATCGATGGAGGATTCTTTACTTCGTATCTTTACTTCTGATCGTATGGCAGGTCTTATTCAAAGTGGCATGGACGAAGGCGAAGCGATTGAGTCTAAAATGTTGTCCCGCTCCATTGAAAAAGCACAACGTAAAGTGGAAGGGCGTAACTTCGATATTCGTAAGCAGCTGCTTGAGTACGATGATGTTGCCAATGACCAACGTAAAGTCGTTTATGAGCTTCGTGATGAATTGATGAGTTCTGAAGATATCAGTGAAATGATCGAGCACAACCGTGAAGATGTGTTTACTTCGATCATTGATGAGTATATTGCACCGCAATCACTAGACGAAATGTGGGATATAGCCGGTCTACAAGAACGTTTGAAAAATGACTTCGATCTTGAGTTCGATATTCAAGGTTGGTTAGACGAAGATGATAAGCTCTACGAAGAAGCATTACGTGAACGTATCCTAGGTATGGCGGTTGATTCGTATAAACAGAAAGAAGAAGTGGTTGGTGCTCAAGTACTACGCAATTTCGAGAAGTCTGTGATGCTGCAAACGCTCGATACTCTTTGGAAAGAGCATCTGGCTGCAATGGATCACCTTCGCCAAGGTATTCATCTGCGTGGTTATGCTCAAAAGAACCCAAAACAAGAGTACAAACGTGAGTCATTTGAACTGTTTGAAGGTCTTTTAGAAGCTCTGAAATTAGACGTTATTACTATCCTTTCTAAAGTTCGCGTTCAGCAACAAGAAGAAGTGGAAAGGATGGAAGCTCAACGCCAAGCTCAAGCTGAAGAAGCGGCTCGTCGTGCACAAGCACAACATGCAAGCGCTGAAAATCAGTTAGGGAACAATGAAGCAAACACCGCCTCTCCACAAACGGTAGTACGTGAAGAGCGTAAAGTGGGCCGAAACGAACCATGTCCATGTGGAAGTGGCAAAAAATACAAACAGTGTCACGGTCAAATTAACTAATTGAACCGTTGTCAGAAATAAAAAGAGTCGCTTACGCGACTCTTTTTGTATGTAAATTTCATGGCTTACTTTGTTACGCAAGGAAGTCGTCATTCCCTATAGCGAGGAACGAGCGTAGTAGGGAATCTCGTTTAGTTAGGCTCATGTTGTTTTAGATCCCCAACTCAGTCGTTCCTCCTTCTTGAGGATGACGTATTAAGGAACACCATATGAAAAGAACCCATATTGTTGCGGGTATCATCTTTAACTCAGATAAGTCACAGGTATTCATCACTAAACGCCCGGACGACAAACACAAAGGCGGTTTCTGGGAATTCCCTGGTGGCAAGGTTGAAGTCGGCGAAACCATTGAACAAGCAATGACTCGTGAGCTTGATGAAGAGATTGGGATTAAGGTGACAGAGCAGTCTCTGTTTGAACATCTTGAATTTGATTACACCGATAAGTCGCTTAAGTTCGACTTCATCCTTGTGACCGACTTTGAGGAGCAACCTTATGGCAAAGAAGGTCAACAAGGTGAATGGGTAAGCCTAGAATCATTGAATCAATACACCTTTCCAGAGGCAAATGTGCCAATTTTAGAGCGAGTAATAAAAGAGTTTTCGTAATTGCTAGCCTGAGTTTGAGATTGTTGTTAGTTTAAAGAGATTAATCGATTGAACGTTGCTGCAAGAGATAAGTGGCAACGGTAACCAAAACAATGGAGATATTCGCAGTGGTAAGAATTGCAATTGCAGGAGCAGCGGGCCGCATGGGTCGCAACTTGGTGAAAGCCGCTCATCATAATTCAGAAGCAAGTGTTGGAGCTGGTTCAGAGCGTCCAGAGTCCTCTTTGGTCGGCGTAGATGTCGGTGAGTTATGCGGTGAAGGTCGTTTTGATGTTGTTCTCGTTGATGATTTATCGAAAGCCATCGAAGAGTTTGACGTGATCGTCGATTTTACTGCCCCTGTTAGCACATTAGCGAATATTGAACTTTGTAAACGTCACGGTAAAAAACTGATTATCGGTACGACGGGTTTCTCTGAAGAAGAGAAGCAGGTGATTGATGCTGCTTCAAAAGAGATGGCTATCGTAATGGCACCTAACTACAGCGTTGGCGTGAACCTGGTCTTTAAGCTGCTAGAGAAGGCCGCTAAAGTGATGGGCGACTATTGTGATGTCGAGATCGTTGAGGCTCATCACCGTCATAAAGTCGATGCACCGTCAGGCACTGCGATTGGTATGGGCGAAGCGATTGCGAGTGCGATGGGCAACGAGCTAAACGATGTCGCCGTATGGTCACGCGAAGGTATTACTGGCGAGCGTACTAAAGATGAGATTGGTTTCGCGACGATTCGTGCCGGTGACATTATTGGTGAACATACCGCTATGTTTGCTGATATCGGTGAGCGAGTGGAAATTACCCATAAAGCGACTGATCGAATGACCTTTGCTAATGGCGCAATCAAAGCCGCGGTTTGGTTAAATGATAAACCAGCAGGCTTTTATACCATGACGGATGTGCTTGGTTTGAATGACCTGTAAATAGATATTTATGCGCTGGCAATTGCCGGCGCTTTCTTTGTTTGGTGCCTTTTCCTTAGTAATCTCTTCTCTACGATCTTCCTTCTACTTTCTTTCTATCGCCTTTTTTTCTCTATTTCTATGTTGTTTATGTAGGGTTTGGTGTGTTTTTTATTTTAGATCTTTAAATTATCATGTTTTCTCTTGGTATTTATCGATTGCGTTTTGTTGCTGATATTTTTATCACTCTATAGTTGGCTAAAATGAGGGGTGAAAATGAGAAAATCGTAATATTCGAGCTAAATGAGCATAAAAGTTGAACTTTTGGCGCTTTGAGGAGGGAAATTGAATTAGTCCTTACAAATGTTTAATTTCTTTTGAGTTAAATGTTGACACGTATCACGCAGATCACTAAAATACCGCCAATTTGTCTAATTTCCATAAACACGCAGTTTTTGGTGTTACAGGAAGGTAGATTTGCAAATTAAATCAATTTTAATGCATTTTTATTTCTGGAGGTTGTCTTGAAGAAGTCAGCACTACTCGTCCTAGAAGATGGGACAGTATTTCACGGTGAAGCCATTGGCGCTGTAGGTTCTGCAGTTGGTGAAGTCGTTTTTAATACCTCGATGACGGGGTACCAAGAAATCCTCACTGATCCTTCCTATTCTCAACAAATCGTTACCCTTACTTACCCTCACATTGGCAATACCGGAACCAATTCCGAAGACGAAGAATCTTCTTCAATCCACGCTCAAGGCCTTGTGATTCGCGATCTCCCTCTCATCGCTTCTAACTTCCGTAATGAACAATCCCTCTCTGATTACCTTAAGTCGCAAAACGTTGTTGGTATCGCTGATATCGATACTCGTAAGCTGACGCGTATTCTGCGTGAAAAAGGCGCACAGAACGGCTGTATCGTAGCGGGCTCTTCAGTAAACGACGGGAACCTAGACGGAGCTTTGGCTCTAGCTAAAGCAAAAGAATTCCCTGGCCTGAAAGGTATGGACCTTGCGAAAGAAGTTACAACAAAAGAAGCGTATCAATGGAAACAAGGTTCGTGGACGCTTACGGGTGGACTTCCTGAAGCGAAAGCAGACTCAGAATTGCCATACCACGTTGTTGCTTATGACTTCGGTGCAAAACGAAACATCCTACGAATGCTTGTTGACCGCGGCTGCCGCCTAACGGTTGTTCCTGCTGAGACTTCAGCTGAAGAAGTGCTAGCTCTGAACCCGGACGGTGTTTTCCTTTCAAATGGCCCTGGCGACCCAGAACCATGTACTTACGCAATTGAAGCGACAAAAGTGTTCCTAGAAAAAGGCTTACCAATCTTCGGTATCTGTCTAGGTCACCAGATTCTTGCTCTTGCGTCAGGCGCTAAGACAGTGAAGATGAAGTTTGGTCACCACGGTGCAAACCACCCGGTTAAAGATTTAGATCGTGATGTTGTGATGATTACTTCGCAAAACCACGGCTTTGCTGCTGACGAAGAAACCCTGCCAGAGACACTACGTGCAACGCACAAATCACTATTTGATGGTTCTCTACAAGGTATTCACCGTACAGACAAACCAGCATTCAGCTTTCAAGGTCACCCTGAAGCAAGCCCAGGTCCAGAAGACGCAGCGCCGTTATTCGACCACTTTATTGAACTAATCAAACAGCACACAGCGTAATTCGGAGTAGTAGACAATGCCAAAACGTACTGACATTAAAAGTATTCTTATTCTAGGTGCTGGCCCGATCGTTATCGGCCAAGCATGTGAGTTCGATTACTCTGGTGCTCAAGCTTGTAAAGCGCTTCGCGAAGAAGGTTACCGAGTTATTCTTGTAAACTCGAACCCAGCGACCATCATGACTGACCCAGATATGGCCGATGCCACTTACATCGAGCCTATCCAATGGGAAGTGGTGCGTAACATCATCGCTAAAGAGAAGCCTGATGCCGTTCTACCTACTATGGGTGGCCAAACTGCATTGAACTGTGCTCTAGACCTAGAAAAGCACGGCGTTCTTGAAGAGTTCGGTGTTGAAATGATTGGTGCAACGGCTGACGCTATCGATAAAGCAGAAGACCGTTCACGCTTCGATAAAGCAATGAAAGCCATTGGCCTTGAGTGTCCAACTGCTGATACAGCGAAAACCATAGAAGAAGCTTACAAAGTTTTAGATATGGTTGGCTTCCCTTGTATCATTCGTCCATCGTTCACGATGGGTGGTACGGGTGGCGGTATCGCTTACAACAAAGAAGAATTTGAAGAAATCTGTCGTCGTGGTTTGGACTTATCTCCAACAAACGAACTTCTTATCGATGAATCACTTATCGGTTGGAAAGAGTACGAGATGGAAGTGGTTCGTGACAAAAACGACAACTGCATCATCGTATGTGCGATTGAAAACTTCGACCCAATGGGTATTCACACAGGTGACTCAATCACCGTGGCTCCAGCTCAAACGCTGACAGACAAAGAATACCAACTAATGCGTAACGCATCTCTAGCAGTACTGCGCGAGATTGGTGTTGAAACAGGTGGTTCAAACGTACAGTTTGGTATCAACCCGAAAGATGGCCGTATGGTTATCATCGAGATGAACCCACGTGTATCTCGCTCTTCTGCACTAGCATCTAAAGCAACAGGTTTCCCAATCGCTAAGATTGCAGCGAAACTGGCTGTTGGTTTCACGCTAGACGAGCTAATGAATGACATCACTGGCGGCGCAACACCAGCATCATTCGAACCAACAATCGACTACGTAGTTACTAAGATTCCTCGTTTTAACTTCGAGAAATTTGCCGGTGCTAACGACCGTCTAACGACGCAAATGAAGTCGGTTGGTGAAGTTATGGCTATCGGCCGTAACCAACAAGAATCTCTACAAAAAGCACTTCGCGGCCTAGAAGTTGGCGCGACTGGTTTTGACGAAATGGTCGACCTCGATGCACCAGACGCACTGACGAAAATTCGTCATGAGCTGAAAGAAGCTGGCGCAGAGCGTATTTGGTACATCGCTGATGCATTCCGTGCGGGTATGTCGGTAGATGGTGTATTCAACCTAACGCAAATCGACCGTTGGTTCCTCGTTCAAATCGAAGACATCGTTAAACTAGAGCAAGAACTTAAAGCGAAAGGCTTTGCTGGTCTAAATAAAGACGAGCTAAACAAGCTTAAGCGTAAAGGTTTTGCTGATGCGCGCCTATCTAAGATTCTAGGTGTAGCGGAAAGCGAAATCCGTCGTCTACGTGACCAATACGATATCCACCCGGTGTACAAGCGTGTAGATACATGTGCGGCTGAATTCTCTTCAGATACGGCTTACATGTACTCATCTTACGATGACGAGTGTGAAGCAAACCCAACAGACAAAGAAAAAATCATGATTCTAGGCGGCGGTCCAAACCGTATCGGCCAAGGTATTGAATTTGACTACTGTTGTGTACACGCATCACTCGCGCTACGTGAAGATGGCTACGAAACTATCATGGTTAACTGTAACCCTGAGACAGTTTCTACAGACTACGATACGTCTGACCGTCTGTACTTCGAACCCGTCACTCTGGAAGACGTACTCGCAATCGCTCGTGTTGAGAAGCCAAAAGGCGTTATCGTTCAGTACGGTGGTCAAACGCCACTTAAACTGGCTCGTGCTCTTGAAGCAGCTGGCGTACCAATCATCGGTACTAGCCCTGACGCAATCGACCGTGCAGAAGACCGTGAGCGTTTCCAAGTTGCTGTAGACCGTCTAGGCCTACTTCAGCCAGAAAACGCAACAGTAACAACCATGGAGCAAGCGGTAGAGAAATCTCGCGAAATCGGCTTCCCACTGGTTGTACGTCCTTCTTACGTACTGGGTGGTCGTGCGATGGAAATCGTATACGACGAGCAAGACCTACGTCGCTACTTCAACGAAGCAGTAAGCGTATCAAACGAATCTCCAGTACTACTTGATAGCTTCCTAGATGACGCTGTTGAAGTTGACGTAGATGCGATTTGTGACGGTGAGCGCGTGGTAATCGGCGGTATCATGGAGCACATCGAGCAAGCGGGTGTTCACTCCGGTGACTCAGCATGTTCGCTTCCTGCATACACGCTAAGCCAAGAAATCCAAGATGTAATGCGCGAGCAAGTTGAAAAGCTGGCGTTCGAGTTGGGTGTTCGTGGTCTGATGAACACGCAGTTTGCGGTTAAGAACAATGAAGTGTACCTAATCGAGGTTAACCCTCGTGCAGCACGTACGGTTCCATTTGTATCTAAAGCAACTGGCGCGCCAATCGCTAAGATTGCCGCTCGTGTCATGGCGGGTCAATCTCTAGAGTCTCAAGGCTTTACCAAAGAAATCATCCCACCTTACTATTCAGTGAAAGAAGTGGTACTTCCATTCAACAAGTTCCCTGGTGTTGACCCACTGTTAGGCCCAGAAATGCGCTCTACTGGTGAAGTTATGGGTGTTGGTGCGACGTTCGCAGAAGCATACTCTAAAGCTGAATTAGGTTGTGGTCACATCTACCCTGAAGGCGGTCGTGCGCTGCTTTCTGTTCGCGAAGGCGACAAAGAGCGTGTTGTTGACCTAGCATCTAAGTTATCTAAGCTTGGCTACCAGCTAGACGCAACGCACGGCACAGCAGTTATCCTTGGCGAAGCGGGCATCAACCCACGTCTAGTGAACAAGGTACACGAAGGTCGTCCTCACATTCTTGACCGTATCAAGAACAACGAGTACACCTACATTGTGAACACAGCTGCTGGTCGTCAAGCGATTGAAGATTCGAAAGTTCTTCGCCGTGGCGCACTGGCTGAGAAAGTGAACTACACGACGACGCTAAACGCTGCATTCGCGACTTGTATGGCGCACACTGCAGATGCGAAGACGTCAGTGACTTCAGTTCAAGAGCTGCACGCACAGGTTAAAGCTTCTCTAGCTTAATCGCCTCAAATGTATCGCTGTTAAGCGGATATCAATGCGCAAAGCCCACTCTTCGGAGTGGGCTTTTTTATGTCTGTTATTCGGCGGCAACTCAATGATGAATATTTGGAATAGGTTAGAATCTTGTGTTTCGTTATTGCTCGTCTGTCGTGAGTGGTAACTTGTCGCTACACAGGACTTAAAGGCGTTGGGTATATGGAAATTACATTGGAATTATTGGCAATTTTGTTTGTTGTCGCAACAGGGGCTGGTTTTATCGACGCGATGGCGGGTGGCGGTGGATTACTAACCCTACCGGCATTGTTAGCGGCAGGAGTACCACCAACGCAGGCACTAGCAACCAACAAACTCCAAAGTTCCTTTGGTAGCTTCTCTGCGAGTTGGTATTTCGTGCGCAACGGCATTGTGAGCATTAAAGAGATGCGTCTCGCTATCTTTTGTACTTTTATCGGTTCTGCGGTGGGGGCTGTATCAGTGCAGTACATTGATGCGAGCTTACTGACCAGTGTTATTCCGCTGCTGTTGATCGCCATCTCTCTCTACTTCCTATTAGCGCCACAAACCAAAGTAACTGAAGGTAAACAGAAAATCTCCGAGGCGATGTTTGCTCTGTGTATTGGTGGCGGTATTGGCTTCTACGATGGTTTCTTTGGACCAGGAACCGGTTCTATTTTTACGGTCTGTTTTGTCGTGATTGGTCACTTCTCGTTAGTTGATGCTACGGCGCGAACTAAGGTACTTAACTTCACCTCGAATATTGCCGCATTGACCTTCTTTATCTTAGCTGGCTTACCCATTTGGGAGTTGGGATTAGTGATGGCGGTCGGTGGCTTTATGGGCGCTCAGCTTGGCGCCAAAGTCGTGGTGACAAAAGGGCAAAAATGGATTCGCCCGCTTGTGATCGTGATGTCGATGCTCATGGCGTCTAAACTGCTTTGGGAACAGCATCAACAATGGATTCTATCAGTGTTTTAACTCGAGGAGACTGATAGCTATTTGGTCTCACACAGATATGAATCGGTCGAATCAAGCCAGCTAATTCGGTGAAACTATACAGATATTGAGGCTCAATATTGAGTGTTTTTACGATAGAGAGCGGGATTAACGCTGACCCAGTCCCGCCCAATGCAAGTTGCGCTGCTGCGGTATAGGCATCCATCTCCATCAAGGGTTTGATACCAAACTTCTCTAATACAGAAAGTTGATAAGAATTGGCAGGATTGGTCATGTCGTTAGTGATGACCATTGGAGGGAGCTCCGTTAGCGGCGACTTACTCACTATGTAAAACGGCTCATCAAACAGATGGAAGGTCATCAACCCATGATGCGGTGGCAGTAAGCCAGCACACAACCCCAAGGTCGCCTTGCCAGATTGCACTCGCTCTATGATTCTCGGCGTGTGGTTGGTGGTAATGGTGATGTATTTATCTTGCTGGATAAATTGGCCCATCATCTCACCTAAATAGCCGGCTATCAGAGACTTAGAGCTGTCTAATGTAATGAGAGTGGTATCTTCCAACTCTTGCTGTTCATAAATAAGCCCGCGAAGTTCATTGAATGTAGGGCCAATACTCTCGATTAATGCAATCGCATCTGGCGTGAGTTTTATCTGTCGGCCACTCGGTTCAATGAGCTTTTTACCTAGCTTCTTTTCTAAATTCGCAATCCGTTTGCTGACCGCTGATTGGCTGATATAAAGCAAACTGCCGGTGCGGCTCATGGTCTTTGCTTTGCTCAGCACCAATAGCGTTTCAATTCCTTCGAGTAACATTGAGTCATATTCATGAAAGTTGGGAATGATTGGATCAAGTTACCTGAAATTACAACTATTCTCTAGTCTCTTGCTCATTGATATTAACCCCGCGAGATGATGTGAGGTGTGCGTATTATTTGCTGACGGCAATCGAAAGTGACTTTCTATGCGTAGGAGATATCATCTTCGAGGCTCTGGAGAGCACGACTACGGAGAGACGATTTAAATGACCGATGAGGTGGAAATAAAGAAGGCTCCTTGCGGAGCCTTTTTCTATTTTATAACTCTGGCTTATTTGAGAGCGAAAGTCGGCAATGACAAGTGCCAGCGAATCGCGGCTAGCCTTATAAGCAGTGTTGTAAAGACGCCAGCTAAAAATGCGGTTTCTGAGTCGTGACCCATGCTGATTGCCATGGTATGAAAAGCACCGCCAATGATACAAGCGGTTGCGTAAACCTCGCTTCTTAGAATCATCGGAACTTCTCTTGCTAGAACATCACGGATAATCCCACCACCACAGCCGGTGATAACACCCATGATAATCGCGACTAATGCTGAGTCTTGATACATCAGAGCTTTTTCAACCCCGATTCCCACAAATACGGCTAAGCCTATCGCATCACAGACAGGTAATATCCACCATGCTAAACGTTTTGGTCGTCTCACAATCATCATGGTGAGTAAGCAAGTGATGAGAATGACCCAAAGGTAGGTTGTATTTGAGATCCAAAATACAGGCGTTGCACCTAATGCCATGTCACGAATCGTGCCACCACCAATAGCGGTTACGCTACCCAAAACAGCGACACCAAAGGGGTCCATCTTGAGGCGGCCGGCGACAAATACACCTGAAATAGCAAAGATGGCAGTGCCAAATAAATCGATAATATAAAGCAGCATGGAGTCCATGATACTGTGCTCTTATAGTTGAAATTTTAGGAATGGGTAAGTTGCGAATTGTACGAAAAAATTCGGCAAATAGTTAGCGATTTTGCCTCGCTCTATCGAAGAAATCGCACACTTGCTGAATCGCTTTTAATGTTCTCGTTGTTGGACGATTAATCCAGTCAGAGTTGAGTGACCAAATCTGATTTTGAGCCACTGCCGGGATTTCGTCTTTCCAAGTCTGCCACATCGTTCCATTCTCAATCGCATGCTGAGAAGTGAAGATCACTTGCGGTTTCTTTAGTACGACTTGCTCTATCCCGACTTGTGGGTAAGGGGAGGTACTGTCTTCAAACACATTGTGCCCCCCACAAAATTCAAAGACCTCACTTGGCCAGTTCCCTTGAGCAACGGTGATGATCGGTTTTTCACTCAGTTGATAAAAGTAGTTTACGGGCTGTGCATCTTTATACTTTAACCTCAATGCGTTGAGCTGTTTTCTGTATTGTTGAGCGTTGTTTTGGCCAACACTTGGATCGCTTGAATATTGGCTCAGTTGCTCAATATTGGTTGCGATACTGTCGAGGCTTTTCGTTTTGGAATAGTAGATGTTAAAACCAAACTGCTCTAGCTTCGCGAGTTCTCTTGGCGGGTTTCCGGCTGGCCAAGCGATAATAAGATCAGGTTGCAGCGTGATGATTTTTTCAACCTTGATGCCTTGATAATTAGCTACCTTTTCAAGTTTATCGGCTTGTTGTGGGTAATCACTTCGCTCACTTACCGCAACCAGTTGATCGCCTAAACCGGCGCTATACGCGAGTTCAGTCGCGTGAGGAGCAAGGCTTATCACGCGTTGAGCTGGTTGAATGTTCTTTGGCGTTTCAGCAAAGGATAAAGGCAGCCAAAAACTGGAAGACAATAAAGTAAGGCTGGTAATAAGTGCTGAAGGTTTCACTCTAAACCCCTTGGTGAATAAATAGTAAGGCTAGGCTTTGTAAGAAAATCCAGATAGCGATGCGACCAAACAGCAACTTCTGAACCTGAGATAAATGCAGCGCTGATGGGGCAACTCTCCCCCCTAATTTTGCACGAATGGCTTTGGTGTTGCCATAAATAGCAGGGCCGCCTAATGACAGTTCAAGTTTGTTACCGACAGCGGTAATCAACCACGCAGGGCCGGGTAGCGGCCAAGCACGACTTTGAATCAACATTGTCTTAAATGTGTACGTTGCTTTCTCACCACATACGATCATCAAAGCAAACAGACGCATCGGTATGAATTCGAGAATCGCGACGATCTTGACTGCCGTTGATCCAAATGGAGCAAATTGTTGACGACTTGGCGACCAAGCTCGCGCTAATTCGACCGTTAAGCGATACATTAAAGCGGCGATGCCCCCTCCTATAGCGTACCAGAACAACACACCAACTACGTTCCGGGCATAACCCATGATGATGGTTTCTGTCGCGGCTTTGCCAAGTCCTAGAGACGACAATGATTCGGTTTGACGATTGACGATGGGAGCCAGTAACAGGCGAGCCGTGGCTTTATCTTCTCGACTCAGTGCTTTAATCAGTTGATTCGCCAAATTTTCATTATTGCGCCAATCAATCGCGATCAATAACAGCGCTAATTCAAACAGTTGAGATTGCCAAACTAATGGTTTCAGTGCCAAAAGGACAATCAGAGCGGGCAATACCATTAATACCCAGGCTAATGCACCTGAAATTAAACTTTGGGAGTAATTTTGATTGGTATTCACCCTAGCGACCAAAAGCTCAGCAAATTTATGCCATAAAGTGGTAGGGTGAGCGGCATGGGGGATAGGCAAGATTAAATGAAAAAGCAGTGCTCCCCACATTACAAGGAGCACGCCATTTGCAAATACTTGATCAAACAGTGCTTGCATGTCTAGTTGCTTACTTTAGTAGGGCAACCATCTTGATCACCATTTCAGAAGAGCTCTGTGCGGCTAACGGTAGGAACTCTTCGAAGCTCATCGGAGACTCTTTGTCTGCAACATCAGAGATTGCACGCACCACCACGAATGGTACTTGGAATTGGTGACAAGCTTGAGCAATCGCAGAGGCTTCCATCTCTACAGCAACCACTGATGGGAAGTGCTTGCGGATGAACTCTTGGCGTTCTGCTGTGCAAACAAATGCGTCGCCAGTACAAATAAGACCGCGAACGGCATGCTTATCTTCCATTTGTGCGAGTGCTTGTTCAGCAACCGCCATCAGTTTGTCGTCAGCTTTGAACGCTGCAGGTTGACCTGCCATTTGGCCAATTTCGTAACCGAAAGCGGTAACGTCAGCATCGTGGTGGCGAACTTCAGTTGAGATCACCACATCGCCAAGGTTCAGTGTTGAATCAAAACCACCCGCAGAACCCGTGTTCAGAACGACATCTGGTTGGTATTCGCTGAGTAGGATTGAAGTGCCAACAGCTGCTGCTACTTTACCAATGCCTGATTGGAGCAAAACAACGTCAACACCATTTAGCTGACCAGAGAAAAAGGTACAACCGCCTTTATTAACTTCAGTAATGTCAGAAATTGCTGCTTTTAGGATCGCAACTTCTTGCTCCATTGCGCCAATGATGCCGATTTTCATGTGTAGTCTCTTAATAAATAATATTTAAACAGTAGAGCGAAATTGTAGCATGGATAAGAAGTGTCGAGCGACTGCCCAGAGACACTTCTCATCCGAATAGCCGCGATTTATCTGCGAATTCTATTCTCTATTTGATTAGGCCTTCGCTTTTCAAGCTAGCACGAAGTTGTTCAGCACGTTTTCGGTTTACGCCAAAATCAGAATAACCAGTGCGAGACTCCGAACGCACCATCAGTTTGCCATCCGTGATTTTAAGTTCTAAGTCATCGACAAAACGCATGATGCGAGAAGTACATTCAACACGCAGATAATCTTCTGTTTTACTCGCGGTTTTCGATCCCGGTAAGGTTAGCGCAACCTGCTCAATCGCATCTAAGTTCACTGAATCAGACAACTCAAACGCGGCCAAAGTATGCTGCTCACGGTCATCTTGAGTGGATACGCAGTTTGGTTTGTCTCCACAAGGTGATGAAGTTCTGTCTTTCATGTCCGTGATTCCTTGGCTGCAAGCGGTTAAAGTGAAAAGAGATAGCGAGAGGAGAGCGGCTTTTTTCATAGTGTTTCCTATGGCGTTGTTTTAATTGTAATTGTAGTTCTCGGTATTCGTTAATTTACGATTGTTTTACGTATTCTTTGTTATGCCGTTGGTAAAACGTATCGAACTTAAAAAAGGATCCATATACGGATCCTCTTTTTATAGTAACGGCTTGATTAATAGCGGAAACTTTAGATTAGTCACACTTCTAGGTAATCCAAGATGCCTTCTGCGGCTTTACGGCCTTCATCGATAGCGGTTACTACCAAGTCAGATCCTTGAACGGCATCGCCGCCCGCAAAGATCTTGCTGTTGGTGGTTTGGTATTGAAATTCTTGCTGGCCCGGAGCCTTGATGCGCCCCCATTGATCGAGTTCCACACCAAATGGTTCTAACCATTCCATCGCATGAGGTTGGAAACCAAATGCCATGATAACGGCATCTGCTTCAAGAACATGCTCACTGCCTGCGACAGGTTCTGGGCGACGACGACCTGCTTCATCGGGTTCACCTAGCGCCGTTTTCACCACTTTGACGCCAGTAACGTGACCTGATGAATCCGTTTCCAGTGCTAATGGTTGAAGGTTGAACATGAACTTCACGCCTTCTTCTTTCGCGTTCTTCACCTCACGACGAGAGCCTGGCATGTTTGCTTCATCTCGGCGATAAGCACAAACAACGTTAGCTGCGTGTTGACGAATCGAAGTTCGGACACAGTCCATCGCAGTATCACCACCACCAAGCACGACCACTTTTTTGCCCTTCATGTCGATAAATGGGGTTGGGTTATCCAGTTCCATGACCTTGTAAGTATTGGAAACAAGGAAGGGTAGAGCATCATAAACGCCCGGTGCTTCTTCGTTGTCTAACCCTGCACGCATGTTTTTGTAGGTGCCGACACCCAAGAAAACAGCATCATAATCATCGACCAGTTGTTGTAGTTGAACGTCTTTACCGACTTCGGTATTCATCTTAAATTCGACCCCCATTCCACTAAAGATACGGCGACGGTTTTCCATGATGCCTTTCTCTAGTTTGAATGATGGGATACCAAACGTGAGCAGACCACCGATCTCCGGATAGCGGTCAAATACCACGGCTTTCACACCATTTCGAACTAAGATATCAGCAGCAGCAAGACCGGCGGGGCCTGCGCCGATGATTGCGACCTTTTTGTCGGTCCATTCGACATGCGACATGTCTGGCTTCCAACCCATCTCAAACGCTTTGTCATTGATGTATTTTTCAATGTTGCCGATGGTGACTGCGCCGAAATCGTCGTTGAGGGTACAAGAACCTTCACACAGACGGTCTTGAGGACAAACTCGTCCACACACCTCAGGTAAGCTGTTGGTTTGGTGAGACAGTTCAGCCGCTTCGATAATGCGCCCTTCATTGGCAAGCTTGAGCCATTGAGGGATGTAGTTGTGGACTGGGCACTTCCATTCACAGTAAGGGTTACCACAATCTAAACAGCGGTCAGCTTGCGCCTTGGCTTGTTGTTTAGTGAAAGGTTCGTAGATCTCTACAAACTCAATCTTACGTATTTTGATTGGTTTCTTCGCTGGATCTACGCGATTCACATCAATAAATTGGTATACATTCTGGCTCATGATTGGCTCCTTCCAATTATTGTGCTTGAACACGAAGTTCAGCTGAGCTGCGGCTTTGGTGACCGAGCAAGGTGTTAAGATCTGCCGTCTTCGGCTTCACTAAGTAGAACTTCGGAATCCATTCATCAAAGTTCGCCAGAATCGCTTCAGCGTGTGCGGAGCCTGTTTCTTCTAAGTGCTCCGCAATCAAGCCGCGCAGATGTTCTTGGTGGATAAATAAGTCCGACAGAGAAAGTGCCTCGACCGATTCGTTGTTCACTCGGCCTTGGAAGTCTTCATTTTTATCCATCACATAAGCAAAACCACCTGTCATACCGGCGCCGAAGTTGACTCCGGTTGCGCCAAGAATCGCCACAATACCACCCGTCATATACTCACAAGCGTTATCACCCGCACCTTCAATCACAGCGACGGTGCCTGAGTTACGCACGCCAAATCGCTCGCCGGCAGTACCTGCTGCAAATAACTTGCCTCCGGTTGCGCCATACAAACAGGTGTTACCGATGATGGTCGCTTCGTTACAAACAAATGCAGTACCTTGGTGAGGCTTGATAACCACCTTACCGCCCGCCATGCCTTTGCCGACATAGTCATTAGCATCGCCTGTCAGATATAGCTCGACGCCACCCGCGTTCCAAACTGCAAAAGATTGGCCCGCTGTACCATCGAGGTACAACTTAATTGGTGAGCCCGCCATGCCTTGGTTACCGTAACGCTTCGCTATTTCACCAGAGATACGAGCACCAATCGAGCGATCGGTGTTGATTACGTTGTAGTAAAGGTTGGTGGACTGTCGTTTCTCAATCGCATCGAGTGCATCATCAAGGATTTGTTGGTTGAGCTGAGCCTTATCAAATGGTGCGTTTGGCTCGGTCCAAAACAGCGGGTGACCTTCTGGAGATACCGGAACTTCAAGTATTGAAGAGAGATCGAGTTTGCTCTGTTTCGCCGTGAGGCCTTGAACGGCTTCAAGTAGATCTGTGCGACCAATCAAGTCCGTGAGTTTTTCCACGCCAAGTTCTGCAAGGTATTGGCGTACTTCATCGGCTAGGCCAGTAAAGTAGTTGACCACCATGTCTGGCAGACCTTTGAAGTATTCGCGGCGTAGCGTTTCATCTTGAGTCGCCACACCCGTCGCACAGTTGTTTAGGTGACAAATTCGTAAGAACTTACAACCCATGGCGACCATTGGCGCGGTACCAAAACCAAAGCTTTCAGCACCGAGAATCGCGCCCTTGATAACATCAAGGCCAGTTTTTAAACCACCATCGACTTGCAAGCGGATCTTATGACGCAGGCCATTGGCAACCAATGCTTGTTGAGTTTCCGCTAAGCCAAGCTCCCAAGGACAACCTGCGTATTTTACTGAGGTCAGTGGGCTTGCCGCGGTGCCACCGTCGTAGCCTGAAATGGTGATCAGATCGGCATAGGCTTTTGCTACACCAGTTGCAATCGTACCGACACCCGGTTCGGATACTAACTTCACTGAAACCAAGGCTTTAGGGTTCACTTGCTTAAGGTCGAAAATCAGCTGCGCTAGATCTTCGATAGAATAAATATCGTGATGTGGAGGCGGGGAGATCAGTGTCACCCCTTGAACTGAATATCTCAGCTTAGCGATTTCTGCGGTGACTTTATGTCCCGGCAGTTGACCACCTTCGCCCGGCTTCGCACCTTGTGCTACTTTGATTTGTAAAACATCCGCATTGGTTAAGTAATGTGGCGTCACACCAAAACGACCGGAAGCGATCTGCTTGATACGGGAGTTACGATCAGTCCCAAAGCGTCGTGGATCTTCACCACCTTCACCAGAGTTGGAGTAACCACCCAAGCGGTTCATCGCTATGGCTAATGCTTCGTGCGCTTCTGGGCTCAACGCACCGATCGACATTGCCGCAGAATCGAAGCGTTTAAACAGATCGCTGTTAGGCTCGACTTGCTCGAGTGGTAGAGGTTGGTCGGCTTTTTTGAGGCTCATTAAGTCGCGTAACATCGCAGCGGGTCGAGCATTTACTTGCTTAGCAAAAGAGAGATAATCCGATGCTTCACCGGTTTTTACTGCAGTTTGCAGCGTCCCAACCACATCAGGGTTATAGGCGTGATATTCGCCGCCGTGTACATATTTGAGCAAACCACCGTGTTCGATCGGCTTGCGCTTAGTCCATGCCTTACGCGATAGGTTATAGATATCTTGTTGGAAATCACTAAAGCTAGCACCTTGGATTCGAGTGGTAACTCCGCGGAAACAGAGATCAACTATATCCGAATGTAGGCCAACAGCTTCGAAAAGCTGCGAACAGCGGTAAGAGGCAATAGTTGAAATACCCATCTTCGACATGATCTTATATAGACCTTTGTTGATGCCGTTTTGGTAATTTTGCATTGCGGTACGATAGTCTTTATCTAAAGACCCGTCATCCAACATTTTACCTAACGCTTCATAAGCGAGGTATGGGTAAACGGCGGTAGCTCCGAAGCCAATCAGCACGGCAAATTGGTGTGGATCGCGCGCAGTTGCGGTTTCAACCACGATGTTGGCGTCACAACGTAGGTTGTTGTCAGCAAGCCTGGTTTGCACCGCACCGACAGCCATCGCTGCTGGAACTGGCAGTTTGCCTTTTTCTAAACCTTTGTCTGAAAGCACAATCAGAACAGCACCATCACGCACTTCTTGAACCGCACGATCACACAAGTCATTGATGGCTTGTTCGAGATCTTGCTGAGCCGGATCGTAGTGTAGGCTTAGAAGCGCGTGGCCATAGTGTTTTTGATTTAACTGCAGAAGTTGCTGCATGTCAGAGTAGAGAAGAACGGGCGAATTAAATGTTACACGGTAGGCGTGGCCATCTGTTTCGCAGAATACATTCATCTCTTTACCGATACTGGTCGCTAAAGACATCACGTGTTTTTCACGCAATGGATCGATTGGCGGGTTGGTGACTTGTGCAAACTTCTGACGGAAATAATCAGTGATGAGACGCTCTTTAGAAGAGAGTACGGCCATTGGCGTATCATCGCCCATCGAGCCTACTGCCTCTTGCCCCATATCACCAAGTACTCGCAGCACTTGGTCTGATTCTTCGTTGCTCATCGCAAACTGTTTTTGGTAGGTTTTGAGCGTGTCATCGTCAAAGCTGCGCTTACCGACTTGCTCATCGGGCAGATCGGAAAACGGTGTGAGTTTGTGAACGTTCTTTTCCATCCACTCTTTATAAGGGTGGCGACCTTTGAGGTCATTGTCGATCTCGTTAGATTGCCACAGTTTGCCGCGGCGCGTATCAATAACGAGCAATTCACCTGGACCGACACGCCCCTTTTCAGCGACTTCATCTGGCGCGTAGTTCCATATACCCACTTCTGATGCCAAGGTGATCAAACTGTCTTTGGTGATCACATAACGTGCAGGGCGTAAGCCGTTTCTATCGAGGTTACATGCCGCGTAACGACCATCAGAAAGGACGATACCTGCGGGGCCATCCCACGGCTCCATATGCTTGGAGTTGAAGTCATAAAAGGCACGCAGATCGGGGTCCATATCTGGGTGATTTTGCCAAGCGGGCGGTACAAGCATACGCATCGCTCGGAAGATATCCATACCACCAGCAAGGAATAGATCGAGCATGTTATCTAGGCTTGATGAATCTGATCCTGTCTCATTCACAAAAGGTGCGGCCGTTTGTAAATCGGGCAGCAGAGGTGAAGAGAATTTATAGGCGCGAGCCTTAGCCCATTGACGGTTGCCTTCAATGGTATTGATCTCACCATTGTGCGCTAAATAGCGGAATGGCTGAGCCAGTGGCCAACGGGGCTGAGTATTGGTTGAGAAGCGCTGGTGGAACAGACATATCGCCGATTCCATGCGTAAGTCAGCAAGATCGAGGTAAAATCGCGGAAGATCGGCCGGCATACACAGACCTTTGTAAACCATGACTTGTGTCGAAAGGCTACAAATATAGAAATCTTTGTCTTCGGTGAGCTGCTTTTCAATTCTACGACGAGCAATGTATAGACGTCGTTCAATATCGCGTTCACGCCAACCCGCAGGAGCTGAGATAAAGACTTGCTGAATATTGGGAACTGAATCTTTGGCGATCGGACCTAATACGTCTGTGTTGGTTGGTACAACGCGCCAACCTGCAACCGTTAACGTTTCTTGAGCGAGCTCTTTATTGACGATGTCTTGCGCGGTTTGCGCTTTGATTGGATCTTGGCTGAAGAAAATCATGCCGACAGCGTATTGCTTGCCGAGCTTGAAGTTATTCTCTTCTGCAATAATTCTGAGATAAGAGTCTGGTTTCTGTAGCAATAAGCCACAGCCATCTCCTGTTTTACCATCCGCAGCAATACCACCACGGTGTGTCATACGATCGAGGGCTGAAATAGCCGTTCGTACCAACTTATGACTCGGTTGGCCTTCCATTTGCGCTATTAAACCAAATCCACAGTTGTCTTTTTCAAGACTAGGATCATATAGAGCCATTGCAATTCTCCCTTTTGCTTCTCTGTCATCCAGACAGTAAATGACCAACTATTCATGTACTTATTATTTTTATCAATGGGTTGTTCTATTGCTCGGTTGAAATCTTGTTAATTGTGTTAATGGGTGTGATTGATTTTGTTTTCATCAGTTTTACAACGTATAGCTAATTGTGTTTAAGGTCAAGTTCATGGTTAATTATCATGCGTAAACGCGATTAACCACGTAATAATCTAAAGTAGTAGAATGATATCAAGGTTCTATAACAGAATACTGTTAATGGGATTTAACAGATGTAACTGGGTGATTTTCGAACTGGCAGGGCGTCAGGTAAAAAAAAGGCTAGCATCGAGTGCTAGCCAAATACAAAAGTTTAGGAAGGGTGTTGCTTTTTCTCTAGGCTAACGTCTGTGACATTAGCCTGAGAAATATTATGCGGAAAGCATGAGTGAATCCGCTTTCGCTTCTAAGTTTGAGTTGCCCATTAAGAAGTCATCAATAGCAATTGCACATTCACGACCTTCGTTGATACAGCGAACGACAAGAGATTGACCAGTGCGCATATCACCAGCAGCGAAAACACCTTTTTGATTGGTCGCAAAACCTTCAGAAGCGACGTTGCCGCGGTCGTCCAGTTTGATATCTAGTTGAGCAAGCACACCTGATGGTTCAGGGTGCAAGAAGCCCATTGCTAGGAATGCCATATCACAAGGGATAACACGTTCAGAGTTAGCGACTTCCTCAAAAGCTGGACGCTCACCTGGTTTCGCATCTTGCCAAACGATGTCAGCGATACGTAGACCCGTCACTTGGCCTTGCTCGTTACCGATGAACTCTTTAGTCAGGATGTTCCAATGACGCTCACAACCTTCTTCATGAGAGGTTGTGGTCTTCATGATCATTGGGTATTGAGGCCAAGGCATATTGGCTGGGCGCTTCTCTGGCGGGACCGGCATGATCTCTACCTGAGTAATGCTTGCTGCTTTATGACGGTTTGATGTGCCTACACAGTCAGAACCCGTATCACCACCACCGATAACCACAATGTGCTTATCTTTTGCGTGAATCTCTTCTGTCTTAAGCTCTAAGTCGTTCGCTCGGCGGTTGTTTTGACCCAGGAAATCCATGGCAAAGTGAACGCCTTTCAGCTCACGACCTGGAATTGGTAAGTCGCGTGGCACCGTAGATCCACCCGTTAGTAACACTACATCAAACTCTTGACGTAACTGCTGAGCATTGACATCAACGCCGATGTGTTGGTTCACTTTGAATTCAACACCTGCTTCTGCCATTAGGTTGATCTTACGATCAATCACGTCCATACCCAGTTTGAAGTCTGGGATACCAAAGCGCAGTAAGCCACCCACTTTCTCGTCACGCTCAAAGACTGTCACAGAGTGACCAGCACTGTTTAGCTGCTCAGCAGCGGCTAGACCCGCAGGGCCTGAACCAATCACTGCGACAGTTTTACCTGTGCGAGAACGTGGTGTTTTCGGTTTTGCGTACCCTTCACGGTACGCCGTTTCGACAATCGTTTTCTCGATATTACAGATGGTGATTGGATCTTGGTTAATACCAAGAACGCAGGCACTCTCACAAGGAGCTGGACAAACACGACCTGTAAATTCAGGGAAGTTGTTGGTGGAGCTTAGAATGTTCCACGCTTCTTCCCAGCTGTCACGGTAAACCGCGTCATTGAATTCAGGGATGATGTTGCCAATCGGACAGCCGTTGTGACAGAAAGGTACACCACAGTCCATACAGCGAGATGCTTGAGTATTGATCTTTTCACCAAACTCTTCGTTAAGTACGAATTCTTTGTTGTTTTCAATACGAACTGACGGGTCAAGCTTCTTTGGAAGCTCACGACCGTGCTCTAAAAATCCAGTAGGCTTACCCATTATACTGCCTCCACTTGTTCCGTTTGTGCTTGTTGTGCTTCAGCTTTACGCTTTTCAAGAACCGCTTTGTAGTCTCGAGGCATGACTTTAACCAGTGATGCAACGCTAGCTTCAAAGTTGTCTAGGAAAGACTGAGCAACTTCACTTCCTGTGAATTCAACATGCTTAGTTAGCATATCTAGTAAAAGATCTTTATCTTCTTGTTCTATCGGATCTAGGTCTACAAGTTCTGCGTTGAGTTTGCTTTCGAAGTCGCCCGCTTTATCCCACACATAAGCGACACCGCCACTCATACCAGCAGCAAAGTTACGACCTGTTGCTCCTAGGATTATCGCCGCACCACCAGTCATGTATTCACAACCGTGGTCACCCACGCCCTCAACAACAACCTTCGCACCAGAGTTACGAACACAGAAACGTTCGCCCGCCATACCGCGAATGAAAGATTCGCCTGATGTTGCACCGTAGAAACATACGTTACCAACAACGATGTTATCTTCGGCAACGATGGTTGACTTCGCATCTGGGTACAGTACCAATGTACCGCCAGATAGACCTTTACCCCAGTAATCGTTCGCGTCGCCTTCTACTTCGAACTTCACACCTTTCGCAAGGAAAGCGCCGAAAGACTGACCAGCAGATCCCGTGAACTTCACGTTCATTGGCTGTGGTAAACCTTGGTCTTTGTAAACCTTCGAGATTTCGTTCGACAGCATGGTACCTGCAGAGCGGTCCGTGTTGATGATAGGGAAGCTCGCATTCACGGCTTCGCCTTTCTCAAGAGCTGGAATTGCAGCTTGAATCAACTTGCGGTCTAGAACGTCTTCTAGGTTGTGGTTTTGTTGTGTCTGGTTGTAGATTCCATCTTCTGCACGCGCCTGCTCGATGTGCAGGACAGGGGTTAGATCGAGGTTCTTGTACTTCCAGTGACCGATGTCATCACGAACTTTAAGTTTGTGCGATTGACCCACCATCTCATCGATAGAGCGGAAGCCAAGTTCAGCCATGACTTCACGCAGACCTTCAGCCATGTATTGGAAGAAAGTGACGACGTCTTCTACGCGGCCGTCGAAACGTTCACGCAGAGTCTTGTTCTGTGTTGCGATACCAACAGGACAAGTATTCTTGTGACACTTACGCATCATGATACAGCCTTCAACCACTAGAGCGGCTGTTGCTACACCCCATTCTTCAGCGCCAAGTAACGTTGCGACTGCAAGGTCTCGTGGTGTTTTCATCTGACCATCAGACTGAACAACGATACGGTTACGTAGGCCGTTTTTCAGTAGTGTTTGGTGCGTTTCCGCTAGACCCAGTTCCCAAGGCAGACCGGTGTGACGGATAGAAGACATCGGAGATGCACCCGTACCACCATCAAAACCTGCGATAAGTACTACGTCAGCTTTCGCTTTCGCTACACCCGATGCAATCGTACCTACGCCAGCTTCTGATACTAGCTTCACGTTGACACGGCCGTTACGGTTCGCGTTTTTCAGATCGTAGATCAGCTGAGCCAAATCTTCGATTGAGTAGATATCGTGGTGTGGCGGTGGTGAGATAAGACCTACGCCCGGAGTTGAGTGACGCGTTGCGCCGATCCAATCATCAACCTTATCACCAGGTAGTTGACCACCTTCGCCCGGTTTCGCACCTTGAGCCATCTTGATTTGTAGTTCATCAGCGTTCGATAGGTAGTAAGACGTTACACCAAAGCGACCAGAAGCCACCTGTTTGATTGCTGAACGTTCCCAGTCGCCGTTTTCTTTACGTTCGAAACGTGCTGGATCTTCACCACCTTCACCTGAGTTTGATTTCGCGCCGATGCGGTTCATCGCAACAGCCAGTGTTGAGTGAGCCTCATGCGAGATTGAACCAAAGCTCATTGCGCCGGTTGCGAAACGCTTAAGGATGTTCTCGATTGGTTCTACTTCTGCTAGAGGAATAGAGCCTGCAGGGTTCTTGATGAAATCCAGTTGGCTACGTAGCGTTGCTGCGTTATCGCCTTGGTCATCGACTGCTTTTGCGTACTTCTTGAACTGACCGTAATCTTTGTTACGCGTCGACTCTTGAAGTAGAGAAATCGTTTCTGGGTTGAATAAGTGCTTCTCACCACGCTGTTTCCACTGGTAAACACCGCCAACATCAAGGATTTGAGCAGGGATTTCACGAGCTGGGTAACCAACACGGTGACGGACCAGTACTTCACGAGCGATGTCGTCGATCGTTAGACCTTGGATACGAGAAACCGTACCGGTGAAGTATTTTTCAACCACTGACTTGCTGATACCAAGAGCTTCAAAAATTTGCGCACCGTGGTAAGACTGCAGTGTCGAGATCCCCATCTTAGAGAAGATCTTCAGTAGACCGCCGTTAACACCTTTACGGTAGTTATCGAAGAACTCACGTGGGTGTACGTTTGGATCGAGCTTCTTCGTACGTTGTAGTTCAACAATCGTTTCAATTACTAGGTATGGGTTAACTGCGTTCGCACCGTAACCGATAAGCGTTGCAAAGTGGTGTGTCTCACGAGCGTCGCCCGTTTCAACCACGATGTCACACTTAGCACGTAGCCCTTTACGGATTAGGTGGTGGTGAACCGCGCCAACAGCCAGCATTGCTGGAATAGCGGCATGGTTAGAGTTAACTGCACGGTCGGTCAGTAGGATGATAGAGTAACCATCAATCACGGCATCTTCTGCGTATTGGCAGATACGCTTAAGTGCGCGCTCTAACTTACCTTGGTCGCCATTTGCTTGGAATACGATATCCAGCGTCTTCGCTTGAAGGTGCTCGTTATCGATTGCACGCAGTTTTTCTAACTCCGAGTTAGACAGTACTGGAGACTCAAGTTCTACTTTTTGACAGTGCTCAGGTGTTTCAGCAAGTAGGTTCTGATCTTTACCTAGGTAAGTGTTCAGAGACATAACCATACGCTCACGAATCGGGTCGATTGGCGGGTTGGTGACTTGTGCAAACAACTGTTTGAAGTAGTTTGAAAGGTGCTGCGATTGGTGAGACAGAATCGCGAGCGGCCAGTCAGCACCCATTGCAGAAAGTGGCTCGTAGCCTGTTTTCGCAAGAGGTAGAATGATTTCGTTGACTTCTTCAGAGCTCACGCCAAACGATTGTTGTTTGTGTAGGAGTTTATCTGGAGAAGGTTGGCTAAATTCGTTGCTCGCATCGGGTAGCTTTTTCAAGCTCAGAAGGTTCTCTTCAACCCACTTTTCGTAAGGCTGTGCTTTAGCAATGCTGTCTTTCACTTCTTCATCAGAAATGATGCGGCCTTGCTCAAGGTCAGCAACAAAGATACGACCTGGTTGCAGACGACCACGGTACTCAACGTTTTCTGGTGCGATTTCAACTACGCCAGACTCAGATGCCATCACTAGGAAGTCATCTTTAGTGACTGTGTAGCGAGAAGGACGCAGACCGTTACGGTCTAGTGTTGCACCGACTTGAACACCATCCGTGAAACAGACAGATGCTGGGCCATCCCATGGTTCCATAACGTTCGCGTGGTACTGGTAGAACGCGCGACGAGTTGGATCCATGTTTTTGTTTTCTTGCCATGCTTCTGGGATCATCATCATCAACGCATGTGGCAGAGTACGACCTGAAAGAACAAGTAGCTCAAGCGCCATATCGAAGTTTGATGAATCCGAACTGCCTTCCTGACAGATAGGCAGTAGCATGTCGATTTCAGCTTGTGTGAACAGATCCGATTCTAGGATTGCTTCACGTGCTTTCATCCAGTTTAGGTTACCGCGAACCGTATTGATTTCGCCATTATGTGCGATGTAACGGAAAGGCTGAGCTAGACGCCAACGTGGGAATGTATTGGTAGAGAAGCGAGAGTGTACCAATGCTAGAGCTGTTACCATGGTTGGGTTTTGCAGGTCTAGGAAGTACTGAGGAACTTGTTCAGTTGTTAGCTGACCTTTGTACACCAATGTCTTGTAAGACATAGAGTTGATGTAGAAGTCATCACCGATATTTGACACGCTTTCTAGGCATACACGAACTGTGTAGTTACGTAGAACATACAGTTTACGCTCAAGCTCTTCTGGTGTGATACCAGGGCCGCCAGAAATAAAAACGTGTTCAAATTGAGGTTCAGTGCTTAGTGGGTCAGCACCAATCATTGAATTGTCAGTTGGAAGTTCACGGTAACCGATCACATCTAACTCAAGGCGTTGTGCATTGCGTTCTAGAATGTCACGACACTGTGCACGTTTGTGTTCATCTTTAGGGAAAAGTACAACACCAACACCATATTTTTCAAAAGATGGCAGCTTAATTCCAAGCTTTACGGCTTCTTCTAGCAAGAATTCGTGCGGCTTCTGTAGCAGGATACCTGCACCATCACCAGAACACGGATCGCAGCCTTGGCCGCCACGGTGTTCCATACGTGCAAGCATATCGAGTGCTTGAGTGACTACATCATGAGATTTGCGATTCTTTAGATGCGCAACAAAACCGATACCACAAGCGTCATGCTCCAATTCAGGAGTATACAGACCCTGTGAGTTCTGCTCTTGATCTACCATAGATACATCCTTCCAGTTAAATCTAGGCGCAACTTCTTTGTATAAAGTTAGCCTTGTCCTTTTATATTTATGGGTCTGAACCTGCCTATGCTGGCGGTTCGAATCCTTTCCGTATCTCGCAGGAAAAGTATTGCGAGAAAAACAATCCTTAGTGATATCCGTTTATTTTTAACCACAAACTAGTGGTTTATATAGGTGAGGAGTGGATATCACCGATTTATCAGCAAATCTTTGTTGTAAGTAAACACTCAAAAATAGCCAATATGTGTAAGTATCCTACAATTTTGTCTAGGCGAATTGCAATGAAAGTTGAGCCATGTAGACCATTTTTTTCGTTTTATTTTGAATTTAATGGCTAACATATGTGCAACATTAGGCGAATATAGCTGATTTTTTGCATGTTTATTGATATTTGTTAGGTCGTTTACGAACGGCTTTACGTAAACTATTTGGTCGAATTTTGCAGGGATGTAATTTTTTTTCAACAAAACGAATATTCATTCTTACTTACAGAGCACTTTGAAATTATGCAACTACACGAACTGGTTAATACTATCGGCCAAGACCTTCAACGTCGTTATGGTGAGAAGGTTCATAAATTGACACTACACGGTGGTTTTAGTTGCCCAAATAGAGACGGAACTATAGGTCGCGGAGGGTGTACCTTCTGTAATGTTTCCTCGTTTGTGGACGAACAAACTCAAATTCAAAGTATTTCTGAACAGCTAAAAGATCGTGCGGGTGAGATTGCTCGTGCCAAGAAGTATCTCGCCTATTTTCAGGCGTACACCAGTACTTATGCTGAAGTGCAAGTACTCAAAAATATGTATGAAGAAGCGCTTAGAGCCCCAGAGGCTGATATTGTTGGTTTGTGTGTCGGCACAAGACCGGATTGTGTTCCAGACTCTGTATTGGAACTGCTAGCGGGGTATGTGAAACAAGGCTATGAAATATGGCTTGAGTTAGGCTTACAAACGGCAAACGACCAAACACTGAAGCGCATTAACCGAGGTCATGATTTTGCGGTGTATGAAACGATCACCCGGCGTGCCCGCGATTTAGGGATTAAAGTGTGTACTCACCTTATTGTGGGCCTGCCGAAAGAAACCAAAGCCGATAACCTTGAAACGTTAAGCAAGGTATTAGCTGTTGGCACTGATGGAATTAAACTGCATGGCTTGCATATCGTAGAAGGCAGCACTATGGCTAAGGCATGGAAAGCTGGCAAGCTCGAAGCCCCAACGTTGGAGGAGTACATTGATATCGCGAGTGAGATCATTCAACGCACGCCAGCGGAGGTGGTCTACCATCGTGTTTCTTCAGCGGCGAGACGCCCGACTCTACTCTCTCCTTTGTGGTGTGAGAACCGTTGGTTGGCGATGACTGAGATAGGTCGGTCGCTTGATAAAACCGGCGCACAAGGCATTAAAACAGGATCTGCATTCAAGTACACTCTGCCTATTCTAAACGCAGTGAGTGGATAGGAACTGGTGACGGTAGGTTACAGCAGATAATCCCCACATTTAGTGGTAACATTTCACGCACTGATTTTATGGCATAGATTGAGAGTAAATGGAACTGGTAATGACTTGGTTATGGGACAGGGCGTATGGCTACGGTATGTATATCGTTATTGTATTGCTGATTGCTCTCATTTGCTGGCATCTCTATTCTCGTTATCAGTCGCATATCGAAACGCTTCTACTTACGACCCCATCGCCACTCTACTTTGTTGATGTGCGAAGTGGCGAAATACTCTATGCCAATCGTCAGGCGATGCAATTGCTCGGTATTCGCCAGGTTGGCGTTCATTTTTGCTTTCCTACTGTAGAAAGTGAAAACAACTTTCGTCACTACTTAACCAATCACATCAACTCTCGAACCTTTGAGCAGGTCTCCCTGTGGGCGCTGTCTGAATTTGAGTCATTTAAGATCAACCTAGTCGGTCGTAAGCTCCATTTTAGAAATAAGCAGACTTGGATGATTCATGCATCACTTTATCAAAATACCAATGAAGATCTGTCTCAAGAAGTGCGTGAGCTTAATATCGCGCGCACGATTTTGGATTCGTTATCTGAGCTTATCTATGTGAAAGATCAAAGGGGGGGACTGGTTGCGAGCAATCGCTCGTTTAAAAAGTTTTGGCATGGCCGTCAAGATGAGGGCTCCTCAAGTATTTCAGGTGGTGCTTTGAAAGGGCGTGTGAGTGAGCGATCTTGGACTACGGACCAAGAGGGAAAAAGTTGCCTGCTTGAAACTTATCAAAGTGTTTTACTATCCCAAGATGGGGAGAGGATTGGAACTTTGTCAATCAGTCACGATGTGACGGATTGGCATGACATGCAGCAACAATTACGCGGTGAAATGGAAAAACGAAAAGATACCGAAGTGGCGCTTGCGCAGCGTGAGACCATTTTACAAAATATCTTGGAAGCGAGCCCTGACGCGATTGGTATTTTTAACGAGAATATGGTTTACCAAGCATGTAATAAGGCTTTTGTAACAGCGCTTGGGATCTCAGATGTGAGCGATCTCATTAGTAAGCGACTGCAGGATGTGGTCCCAAATAGCATATATGCGCGTCTTGCCAATACGGATTATCAAGCTCTTCATCACGGTGAAATATTACGCTTTACCGATACCGTGGTTTCTAGTGATGGTCAGTTTACTTGGTATGATGTGGTGAAGTCACCGTTTAGAGACCCAGTATCAAAAACAAACGGTGTGTTAATCATGGCTCGTGATATTACCGAGCGCTATTTGGCTGAGCAGAAGCTTGAAGAGGCTAATCTTGAGCTTGAACGCCTCAGCTTCATGGACAGCCTTACTCAGGTTTCTAATCGACGCAGTTTTGATGAGCAGTTACTGACATTGTGGGGCTATCATGTTCGTGAAAAGTTACCACTAACCATTATGTTATGTGATATCGACTTTTTTAAAGGGTATAACGATTTTTATGGGCATCAACAAGGTGATGATGCATTAATTCAAGTTTCACAAGCATTTAAGCAGGTGCTCAATCGCTCTTCTGATTTTGTGGCTCGCTATGGCGGTGAAGAGTTTGGTTTTATTCTACCGAATACAACGACAGAGGGTGCGAAGTTGGTGGCGCGTCGTATTCATGATGAAGTCCAAAATTTGAAGCTGGCACATGAGAAGTCGACAGTCTCTGAGCTTCTCACGGTGAGCATCGGTATCATATCTTATATTCCTACGCCAAATGACGATATGGAATCTGCGCTTAAGATGGCAGACCGCGCACTTTACCGAGCTAAATCTGATGGCCGAAATCGTTCGTTTGTATCCTCTTTTTCAATGGATTAATTTTTCCGATTAACGTGCTCGATAAAATCGGTGATTGGGGAACTTATCAATTGTTGGCGAGTTCACCTGATATTAATTAAATAACCTTGATATAACTGTGGCTCTCTTGCTACGTGTGATGTGGCTAGCTTACCTGCTTTCTTCAAACACGCTAGAATGTGGCTAGTCTTAACGCATGGAGCGCTAAATGAAACCCATGAAAAACCTCGCCCAGTATTACGTGGATCTACTTGTCAAACTGGGAATTGTCCGCTTTTCAATTTTACTCGCTCTAGCGCTTGTTGCGCTTGCCGTTGTCGTACAGGTCGGCATCACTCTAGCACTTAACGGTAGTGTTGATGATATCGATATTATTCGTTCAGCCTTTTTTGGTTTGGTGATCACTCCTTGGGCCGTTTATTTCTTGTCCGTGGTCGTCGATCAGTTAGAAGAGTCCCGTCAAAGGTTGGCGAAGTTAGTCTCTAAGCTTGGTGACATGCGTGATAGAGACCAAGAACTCAATAATAAACTGCAACTTAATATCGAAAAGCTTAACCAAGAAATTGAAGAGCGTGAAAAAGCCGAAGAAGCACGGGCTGAAGCGATGCACGATCTCGAAAATGAAGTATTCCAGCGAGAGCGAACTCAACTTGAATTGGCTGAACGTACTGCACTACTGCGTTCGTTTATTGATGCGTCTCCGGACCTTATTTACTACCGGAATGAAGAAGGGGTGTTCTCGGGATGTAACCGTGCGGTTGAAGAACTGACCGGAAAAACAGAAAAAGATCTGGTGGGTTTAACCCCTTGGGATGTCTACAGTAAAGAGATCGCGCAGCAAGTTGTTGAAACGGATAAGAAAGTTTTTACCGACAACCAATCACTGACCTACGACCAATGGTTAGAATATCCTGATGGGCGCAAGAGCTACTTCGAGCTGCGTAAGGTGCCTTTTTATAGCAAAGATGGGCGTCATCTCGGCTTAGTGGGGTTTGGTCGTGATATTACTGAACGTAAAGAGCACCAAGAGTCACTAGAAAAGGCCAGTCGTGACAAAACCACTTTTATCTCCACCATCAGTCATGAACTAAGAACACCGCTTAATGGCATCATAGGCTTGAGCCGTATGTTGTTGGACAGTCATTTGACCACTGAACAGCGTAAACAGATGCAAACCATCAAAGTGTGCGCCGTGACATTAGGTAATATCTTTAACGATATTATCGATATGGATAAGTTTGATCGCCGTAAACTGGAATTATTCCCAACCCCAATAAACTTTGAAGATTTCGTCGTTGAAATTGAGAGTATTTCTGCATTGATGGCAGAACAAAAAGGTTTACGGTTCGATCTTGAACGACTCTCTGATTTACCTATTTCAGTTGAAGTTGATGGTACGCGTCTAAGACAAGTGTTGTGGAACTTGGTTAGTAATGCCATGAAGTTCACCAAAGATGGCGGCGTGGTGATGACAGTCAGTGCGTACATTGACGGTGATTTTGCCGATATCACGATGGAAGTTGAGGATACAGGGATAGGTATTCCAGAAAGTGAAGTGGATAAAATTTTCGCGATGTACTATCAGGTGAAATCGGGTTCTGACAATTTGCATGCCGTGGGAACAGGGATTGGTCTTGCGGTCTCTAAGCAACTTATCAATATGATGGATGGCGATATTAATGTCACCAGTGAAGAGGGTTTTGGCAGTACCTTTACGGTTTCTATTCGCGTGCCAGTGAATCACGATACTCAGGCGCTGATTAAGAAACCGAGAAAGCAATCTAACCTTAAGATCTTTATGGTAGAAGACATAGAACTTAACATTACGGTTGCTCGTTCTCTGCTTGAAAGTTTGGGTCATGAAGTCACGGTGGTAATGACAGGGCAAGAGGCACAAATTGTTTTCAATCCTGACAATTATGATTTAGTGCTGCTGGATATCCAACTGCCTGATATGACTGGTTTCGACATAGCTCAGTATTACCGAGAGAAATACAGCAAGCTACCACCTTTAGTCGCTTTAACAGCGAATGTTTTAAATAATAAACATGAATATCTACAAAAAGGAATGGATGAAGCGATCAGCAAGCCGCTATCGGTGAAAGCGATCCAAGACGTTATCGCTAAATTTATTGAGAACACATCTGAGGTGCTAGAAGAAGATCAGGTTGTTAAGCCGATTGTTTCTTCGATTGATCCGACTTTGCTTGATATTGATATGTTAGAGTCTTATGTTGGCATTGTGGGGACGAAACCGGTTCTCGATAGCATTGCGATGTTTGAAGATATGATGCCGGAGTATATGGAAATATTGAACTCTAACATGGTCGCCAAAGACCAAGCTAGTATCGTTTCTGAAGCGCATAAGATTAAAGGTGCAGCCGGTTCTATCGGCTTGAAACGAATACAACAAGTGGCCCAGAAAGCTCAATCACCCGATATGCCAGCGTGGTGGGAGAATATCTCGGATTGGGTCGATGAAATTAATAATGAATACCAAAATGACATTGAAGTGTTAAAGAGTTGGTTAAATCAAAGGTAGAAGAATCATGAAAAAATTAGCATTCGTCGCATGCATTTTGGCGTTAGTCGGCTGCTCTGCCCCACAAGTAGAGTGGCAGCAAGATAATCAAGTTGAAGTATCTGAAGCGACCGTCACCATGAAAAGTAACCTTTGGCACAGCAAGATGCCAACGATCGAAGAGGCTCAAGATAAGACACTATACGGTTCTATCTACCTAGAGTCTGACTCACAACTTCCAGCGACGCTTGCAGTTGAGAGTGTTACGGTTAAGCAGGGGGCGGATACCTTGTTGGTCACCGCCGACGATCTTGATTTAAAAACTCACAGTGAAACTCAATGGGAAGTTGCTTTTGTATGGCAGTTAGAGATCGACAGCGAAAAGCCAGTAGACGTAGCCGTTGAGCTTAAAGACGGTGAAATTGTGAAGTGGCTGGTCGAGAAAAACGTTAAGGTGGATACGGTTTACTAAAAACTGATTCAATTAAGAATAATAAAAAGGGAGAATGCGTTGGCATTCTCCCTTTTTTATCACTATTGATTTTACGCTTCGATTGTTAAAAACACTGACTGGTTAGCAATGCTAACCAGTGAGAAGTTCAATCGACTTAGTCTTCTAGGTCACCACAAAAGCGGTAGCCTTCACCGTGAATCGTTGCGATGATTTCTGGTGTACCAGAAACTGATTCAAAGTGCTTACGAATACGACGGATTGTTACGTCTACAGTACGATCGTGTGGTTTAAGCTCACGACCAGTCATCTTCTTAAGAAGGTCTGCACGTGTTTGGATTTTACCTGGATTCTCACAGAAGTGAAGTAGAGCTCGGAACTCTGAACGAGGTAGCTTGTAGCCTTCGCCATCTGGGCTAACCAAAGAACGGCTGTTGATATCGAGTACCCAACCGTTGAACTCATACTTCTCAACAATACGTTTTTCTTCTTGAACAGAGCTTGTGCTCATTGAACGGCTAAGAAGGTTACGAGCTCGGATAGTCAGTTCACGTGGGTTGAAAGGCTTAGTGATGTAGTCATCTGCACCAATTTCAAGGCCAAGTATTTTATCAACTTCGTTATCACGACCCGTTAAGAACATAAGCGCTACGTTTGCTTGTTCACGCAATTCACGCGCAAGCAATAGGCCATTCTTGCCAGGCAGGTTTATGTCCATAATAACAAGGTTAACTTGGTTGTTAGATAGCACTTGGTGCATCTCTTCACCGTCGCTAGCCTCAAAAACAGCATATCCCTCTGCTTCAAAAATACTCTTTAGAGTGTTACGAGTTACTTGCTCATCTTCAACGATCAGAATCTGCGGGGTTTGCATTTGGCGGTACCTAAATTTGTGACGAAACTGTGTTAGTAGAATAAATTCTAGGCAAAAAAGTAACATACAGGTAATAGAATTTTGATGATAACGTAAAGTTTTCAAAAAAACACTTACTTCTAGCTATCTGCCTTCCTTGAAGTATTGCCCAATAACGTAGATCCAGTACGCCTTTTAATCATTCTTTTAGTAATTGCAGAGGATTCTATAATGTTAACAGCATGCTAACAATACGAGAATGTTAATTCCATTCACTTTGTTGATTTACATCAATTGCCGTATCGCAACAAACTTTAATAGTATGGCTACAACTCAACCAATGTTATGGTGAGTATTTAGTAATAAAAAAAGAATGATTATTCGATATGGTTCTCACCTGCTTTTCGGTTAAACACAAGAATATGAACGAATGGGACTGAAAGCTGTCTTTAAAATTTAGTAGATAAATATGCTCAATCAATGGTGATTCTCTATTGAATTGAGCGTGGAACCATGGGAAAGGGATTAATTTTAATAACATATAAATGTATCGAGGCGCATCTGACTTAACAGGTAACGCTTCACTCACGGAGGATATATGCACGATATAACACCCGACTTGTGTGATGAGTTTGAAAGCAAACTCACATTATTGAACATACCATTGCAGAATTTTGGTCAACGTGGTGCGTTCTGGGGGGAAATTGTAACCGTTCGTTGTTATCACGATAATTCCAAGGTTCGCGAGGTTTTAGAGAGTGAAGGCTGTGGAAAAGTGCTTGTTGTTGATGGCAATGGTTCGTGTCAGAGAGCGCTATTTGGTGACCAATTGGCGATTCTCGCTATAGAGAATGGTTGGGAAGGTGTGATTGTGAACGGTGCAGTGCGAGATGTTGGGATGATGTCTCAAATGGATCTTGGTGTGCAGGCACTTGGCACATCACCATTTAAAACCGAGAAACGTGGAGTGGGGCAGGTTAATGTGACTCTTTCTGTGCATAATCAGCTGATTCAGCCAGGTGATTACATTTATGCTGATTGGAATGGGGTCTTAATTTCATCTGAATTGTTAATTGAAGCTTGAAGGTTTAGACGTAATGTCATTGGATTGGTTAGTCGATATAAACTTTAGAGTTAAGACGCAATCTACGGTTTTATCCATAATAGCTCGACCAAATTAGAATCTAAACCCTAATCCGACTTCAACACCTTGCTGCCATTCTTCATAGTCAAGGGTGGCATGCAAATCTAGATTTTCGGTCAGTTGCACTCGGCTTGATATCTCTGCGGCAACTGAATTTTCTCTGTCTTCGGAATCATCTTTATAAGTATGCAGGGAGCTGTTGAACGAGATCCTATCTGAGAGTTGATAACTTACGCCACTCAAAAAACCATTTTCATTTTTAAGTGAAGCGCTATTGATTCGTGTACCGACATAAAGATCAACATCAGAAAAGAGTCGATAGGAATAGCCACTGTCTATTTTCCATGTATCAAAGCTTTCACCAGAGGCGTTCTGTGTTGAGATAAAGAATTTATGATAAGAGTGGTCTATTGGGTTCGCCAGCAGAGGTAAGCTATTGAATCTGGGGAGGCTATTCGCAGAGCAAACAACAGGTGCAATAAAGGACAAAATAATAAGTAGCCTCTTCACTTTATCACTCCTGATACCCTTGTTATTGTTTTACGAGCCCCGTCGTTCAATTAAAGCACAATAACGGTACGTTTGCTGTGCAATTGGTGCAATATTTTATTAGGGCGATATGTGTCATCGTGACCTATTGGTTGTTGACTCAATCGTGCATCTGGAATGGGACGTTTATATCGGGTGTTTTACCCCTGAAATGATGGTTTGCTCTGAAAAATGATGCGAATGTAAAAAAGATGCAACTTTTCATTGACGTCTGGTGGTAAAAATTGGTACACGTAGAGTAAAGCACAAACAGAGAAATTGATATGCAGCACGTAAGCCCACTAGTAATGACCACCACCATTATTATTACCGACATTTACATTGTTGGGGCAGGCTGCTAAGTAACATATTTTAAAAAAAAGGCCTGTATCCAACAAGATACAGGCCTTTTTTTGTACCATTTTTATGACTTATGGAGAAAGGGATGCGCGTTTTAAAGTTTGGAGGTTCATCATTGGCTGATGCTGATCGTTTTTTACGAGCGGCTGATATTATCGCCAATAATGCCCAGCAAGAAGAGCTAGCCGTTGTACTATCGGCTCCAGGAAAAACAACCAATAAGCTAGTTGCTGTAATTGAAGCAGCATTAAAAAATGGTGAAGCAGACGCTCAAATTACAGAGATCGAATCCTCATTTTCGGATCTGTTTACAGAGATTCAAACGGTATTGCCAGCGGTTGATGGGGCTGCGTTTCAAGAGCAAGTGGATACGTCTCTTGCTCAACTGAAACAGTTCGTGAATGGTATTAATCTACTGGGCATGTGCCCCAATCACGTCAATGCTCGAATCATCAGTAAAGGTGAGCGAATCTCAATCCAGTTGATGAAAGCAGTCCTTGAAGCAAAAGGCCAACCAGCAAGCCTGATTGACCCAGTTCAATACCTATACGCTAAAGGTGATCACCTTGAAGCGATGGTTGATGTGGATGTCTCGACTCAGAACTTCCGCCAATCGCCACTTCCACAAGGTCATGTCAACATCATGCCGGGTTTTACTGCTGGTAATGAAAAAGGCGAGTTAGTGACACTCGGACGTAATGGTTCTGACTACTCGGCTGCGGTTCTTGCTGCGTGTCTACGTGCTGATTGCTGTGAGATCTGGACAGATGTAGACGGTGTTTATAACTGTGACCCGCGTTTAGTCGATGATGCTCGTCTTCTTAAATCATTAAGCTACCAAGAAGCGATGGAGCTTTCTTACTTTGGCGCTTCGGTACTACACCCGAAGACTATCGCTCCTATCGCACAATTCCATATTCCTTGTCTGATCAAAAACAGCTTTAACCCGCAGGGAGCTGGGACTTTGATTGGTCAAGATACTGGCGAAGATAACCTTGCGATAAAAGGTATCACGACGCTTAGCGACCTAACCATGGTTAACGTATCAGGCCCAGGAATGAAGGGTATGGTAGGCATGGCGAGTCGTGTATTCGGTGCGATGTCTTCAGCCGGGGTTTCTATCGTCCTAATTACCCAATCTTCTTCAGAGTACAGTATTAGCTTCTGTATTGAATCGGCTGATAAAGTGAAAGCCAAGCAAGTGTTGTCCGATGCGTTTGAACTTGAACTAAAAGATGGCCTATTGGAACCGGTTGAGTTTATGGATGATGTGGCAATCGTGACGCTGGTGGGAGATGGTATGCGCACTTCTCGTGGCGTTGCTTCTCGATTCTTCTCTTCTTTGGCTGAAGTGAATGTCAATATTGTTGCTATTGCTCAAGGATCATCTGAGCGTGCGATTTCTGCCGTGATTCCTGAAGATAAAATTTCAGAAGCGATTAAAGCGTGTCACGAGAACCTCTTTAACTCTAAGCACTTCCTTGATGTATTCGTTGTTGGTGTTGGCGGTGTGGGCGGTGAGCTTGTTGATCAGATCCAACGTCAACAAAGTAAATTGGCTGACAAAGGTATCGTGATTCGCGTCTGTGGTTTAGCAAACAGTAAAGGCTTGTTGCTAGACAGCGACGGGCTACCACTCGAGCAGTGGCGCGACCGCATGTCGAGTGCGACGGAAGAATTCAGCCTAGCGCGTTTAGCGGCTCTGGTTCAACGTAACCACATCATCAATCCTGTATTGGTCGACTGTACATCTAGCGAAACCATCGCTGCACAGTACGCAGACTTCCTAGCGTCTGGTTTCCACGTAGTCACACCCAATAAAAAAGCCAACACAGCAAGCATGGCTTATTATCATCAGCTTCGTGAAGTTGCACGTAGCTCGCGTCGTAAGCTGATGTATGAGACAACCGTTGGTGCAGGCCTTCCCGTCATTGAAAACTTACAGAACTTAATTTCTGCGGGAGATGAACTTGAGAAGTTTAATGGCATTCTGTCTGGCTCATTGTCTTATATCTTCGGAAAGTTGGATGAAGGTATGACGTTAAGCCAAGCAACCAATATCGCAAAAGATAACGGCTTTACTGAGCCTGACCCTCGTGATGACTTATCCGGAATGGATGTAGCGCGTAAGCTGCTCATTTTGGCTCGTGAAGCGGGCATGGCACTTGAGTTAGAAGATGTAGAAGTCGATCAAGCACTACCACCGGGTTTTGATGATTCAGGCACGGTTGAAGAGTTTATGGCTCGCCTACCAGAAGCGGATGCTTACTTCCAAGAGCAGGCAGCAATCGCGGCAGAAGAAGGCAAAGTACTTCGTTATGTTGGCGAAATCGCGGCAGGTAAGTGTAAGGTTCGTATCGCTGCTGTTGATGGCGATGACCCAATGTTCAAGATTAAAGATGGCGAGAACGCGCTGGCATTTTATAGCCGTTATTACCAACCGATCCCTCTCGTACTTCGTGGCTACGGTGCGGGTACTGAAGTAACAGCAGCCGGCGTATTCTCTGATGTGATGCGTACTCTTGGTTGGAAATTAGGAGTTTAGGAATGAGTTCAAGTGATATGGATGTTGTCGTTTATGCTCCTGCATCAATCGGTAATGTAAGTGTAGGATTTGATGTGCTGGGGGCCGCAGTGTCTCCTGTGGATGGTACACTGCTGGGCGACCGAGTTATGGTTAAAGCTGGTGATGAATTATTCTCACTTAAAACAGCAGGCAGCTTTGTTTCTAAGCTGCCAACTGAAACCAAAGAAAACATTGTCTACGATTGCTGGGTGGTGTTCTCTCGAGAGCTTGATAAAAAAGGTGTTGCGCTCAAGCCTTTGGAAATGACACTAGAAAAGAACATGCCTATCGGTTCTGGTTTAGGCTCAAGTGCATGTTCAATTGTCGCGGCACTGGATGCGCTAAACCGTTTTCATGGCCAGCCACTGAATGAAACTGAACTGCTGGCTCTAATGGGTGAAATGGAAGGTAAGATTTCAGGCGGTATCCATTATGATAACGTTGCACCATGTTATCTTGGTGGTGTGCAGTTAATGCTCGAAGAGTTAGGTATTATTAGCCAAGAAGTACCGTGTTTTGATGATTGGTACTGGGTAATGGCGTATCCGGGGATTAAGGTTTCAACAGCAGAGGCGCGCGAGATCTTGCCTTCTCAGTATCGTCGTCAGGATGTGATTGCCCATGGCCGTCATCTAGCCGGCTTTATCCACGCGTGCCACTCTGGTCAGCCGGAGCTAGCCGCGAAGATGATCAAAGACGTGATTGCCGAACCATATCGTGAGAAACTGCTGCCAGGGTTTGCTGATGCGCGTAAATACGCAACCTCAGCGGGAGCACTGGCGACGGGGATCTCCGGTAGTGGTCCAACGCTATTTAGCATTTGCAAACAACAAGATGTCGCCGAGCGTGTTGCACGCTGGTTAGAACAAAATTACGTACAAAATGAAGAAGGATTCGTCCACGTTTGTCGCCTAGATAAGCAAGGTTCGATCGTTACAGGAAGTGAGTTATGAAGCTGTACAATATCAAAGAAAATGATGAACAAGTCTCTTTTGGCCAAGCCGTTCGTCAAGGTTTAGGTCGTAATCAAGGTCTATTTTTTCCATCTGAACTGCCAAGGTTTGATGATATCGATGCGCTGCTAGCAGAGGACTTTGTCCCTCGTAGCTCAAAGATTTTGTCTGCATTGATTGGTGATGAATTACCAAAAGAACAGGTTGATCAATTAGTGGATGCGGCATTCCAATTCCCTGCGCCGATCAATCAAGTGAAAGATGGTGTTTACGCACTGGAACTGTTTCATGGCCCAACACTCGCATTTAAAGACTTTGGCGGCCGCTTTATGGCTCAATCGTTAGCGGCGGTTTCTGATGGCGGGCAGATCACGATTCTTACAGCAACATCGGGTGATACTGGCGCAGCGGTTGCGCATGCTTTCTACGGCATGGAAAACATCAATGTCGTGATCTTATACCCGAAAGGTAAAATCAGCCCACTACAAGAAAAGCTATTCTGTACGTTAGGTAAAAATATTCATACCGTCGCCATTAATGGTGATTTTGATGCGTGTCAGGCTCTGGTTAAAGAGGCGTTTGACGATGCAGAGTTGCGCAAAGAGATTGGCTTAAACTCTGCAAACTCAATCAATATCAGCCGTTTGATGGCTCAGATCTGTTACTACTTTGAGGCGGCTTCTCAGCTGACTAAAGCGCAACGTGACAACCTCGTGATCTCTGTTCCAAGTGGTAACTTTGGCAACCTAACAGCAGGCCTATTAGCGAAAGCGTTGGGCTTACCGGTTAAGCGTTTCATTGCAGCAACCAATGAAAATGATACCGTTCCTCGTTATCTTGAAACAGGGCTATGGGAGCCAAAACCAACGGTTGCAACGACTTCAAATGCAATGGATGTCAGCCAACCAAACAATTGGCCTCGTATCGAAGAGCTTTGCCAACTGAAAGGTTGGGGCTTAG
This sequence comes from Vibrio minamisatsumaniensis, assembly GCF_050337445.1. Taxonomy (NCBI): domain Bacteria; kingdom Pseudomonadati; phylum Pseudomonadota; class Gammaproteobacteria; order Vibrionales; family Vibrionaceae; genus Vibrio; species Vibrio minamisatsumaniensis. The sequence continues at coordinate 158,552 of NZ_JAKJSY010000009.1, forward strand.
ATACTTTGGGTAAAGGTAAGGTATCTGATGAGCAGAGCGCAGAGTCCGTTCGCGATCTAAAAGAACAGGGCTACCTATGTGAACCACATGGTGCAATTGCTTACCGTTTATTGGAAGAGCAGCTGCAAGAGAACGAAACCGGCATCTTCTTATGTACGGCACACCCAGCTAAATTCAAAGAAGTGGTCGATGATATCTTAGGTACAGATATTGAATTGCCTGGCCCACTGGCTAAACACGCTGCGATGGCGTTGTTGTCTGAAGATTTAGACAATGATTTTGAAGCGCTAAAAACCGTGCTTCGTCGAGTTCAGCCGTAACGTCCATCGAATAAATAAAAACGGCGCTCGATGAGCGCCGTTTTTGTATTCGAATCTAAGTTCTAAAAATTATAGAGACTCAGTAAAAGTACGAGCGATAACGTCACGTTGTTGCTCTGGTGTTAGTGAGTTGAAACGCACTGCGTAACCAGAAACACGAATCGTTAGCTGAGGGTAGTTCTCTGGGTGAGCAACAGCATCTTCTAGTGTTTCACGCTTAAGAACGTTAACGTTTAGGTGTTGGCCACCTTCGATGCGTGGAGCTGCTTCAATTGCTACTTCGCGGCTTTCGTAGTCGCCTAGGTCTGCTGCTGAGATAACTTGGTCAGCTTCGAAGCCTGCTGTAGCAACAACACAACGAGCTTCATTCTTTTCGCTGTCTAGTAGCCAGATTGAGTTTAATAGGTCATCGTTTGCTGCTTTAGTAATTTGAATACCTTGGATCATAACTATCTCCTAGTCCACTGAATGTGGTTTGATTATGGTGTTAACTTTCGATTTTTATTGAGCTGGGTAATATATACCTAATACCCGCAAGGTTAACATTGATTTAAGTCAAAAAACAACCAAAAACCATATTTTTACAAAGGTAATTATATTGAGGTAAATCAATAAAACCTTTGAAAACAAAACAATTACAAAATATTTTAAAGTATAAAAAATATTTAACAGCCAAATTTGTTGTAAGTTTACTACATTTGTTGTGTTTTTATTGAACTACAATCGATACGGCCCTTTATTTAACCAGCATTCTGAAAGTGTAAAGTGATTTAATGACAAACAATCGTTCATCCTCAAAACCTGAAACCAAGATTAAGTTTATTGGCGCTCATGTATCGGCAGCGGGTGGTGTTGATCAGGCGCCGATGCGTGCGCGTGAAATTGGCGCCAATGCGTTCGCACTGTTTACTAAGAACCAGAGACAATGGGCGGCAAAACCGCTAGAAGCCAAGACCATTAGTGCCTTTAAAGCCAATTGCAAAATGTTAGGCTTTGGTGCTGAGCACATTCTTCCTCATGACTCTTACCTGATTAACCTAGGAGCACCAGAAGAAGATAAGCTAGAGAAATCACGCGCTGCTTTTATTGATGAAATGGAGCGTTGTCATCAACTTGGATTAACGCTTTTGAATTTTCATCCAGGGAGTCATTTAAAGAAAATCTCAGAAAGCGAATGTTTGGCTAAGATTGCTGAATCGATCAACTTAGCTCATCAAGCGGTGCCTGACGTTATCGCCGTGATTGAAAATACGTCAGGGCAGGGGACTAACCTAGGTTGGAAGTTTGAGCACCTAGCTGAAATTATCGATCAGGTAGAAGATAAGTCACGTGTGGGTGTGTGTTTAGACACTTGCCATACGTTTACGGCTGGTTACGACTTACGTACTAAAGAGGCGGGTGAGCATACTTTTGCTGAGTTCGACCGCATCGTGGGTATGCACTATCTAAGAGCAATGCACATCAATGATTCAAAAGCTGAGTTCGCGAGCCGAGTCGATCGACACCATTCTTTAGGAAAAGGCGAAATTGGCTGGGATTGTTTTGAGTATATTGCCTCTGATTCGCGCTTTAATGGTATCCCTCTTATCTTGGAAACTATTGATTCGACGATCTGGAAAGAGGAAATTCAACAACTTAGAATGTTTCATCGCTCAGCAACGCTAGCGAGCGAAGAAGCGTAATAATAGAGGGGAAAATTTATTTCCGTCTCTTTCTAAAAATTGGCACCTTTCTTTCATAGTATTAAAGTGAATATGTAGTTCACGATGTCTTAGAGGAGGTGCCTTTATGTATTCAATCACCCAAACTTCAACTATTGCTGTCGCACGCCGTTTACCAACACCAAACCGTCATGTGCATAACCATGGTCACCATCGTACACAGCAGAAAAGTGGTTAATCGAGATAAACACAACTTGAACTGATTATTATGATTCATCAACAAGTGAACCCTACACATCATGTTTATTGATAGCGGTATGAGGTATAACTAGAGCCTTATTTAGGACCGTTAGCCGATACCGCTATTTTTTTGTCTGGCAAAAGATCCCCCTAAAAACCTTGATGATTGGGAAGTAAAACGATGAGCGCACCAAAGACTTGGGAATCCATTATTAGTGATGAACGTGAAAAAGAGTACTTTCAGAGTGTGCTGGCGTTTGTTGAACAGCAACGCAATAGTGGTAAAACCGTCTATCCTCCACAGGAACAGGTGTTCAGTGCCTTCGAGGTGACGCCTTTTGAGTCGGTGCGAGTGGTTATTTTAGGTCAAGACCCTTATCACGGTGCCAACCAAGCTCACGGTTTAGCATTCTCCGTGCTGCCTGGTGTTAAAATTCCGCCTTCGCTGCGTAATATGTACAAAGAACTCGCTCAAGATATAGAGGGCTTTGAGATCCCTAATCATGGATATCTTGATGCATGGGCGTCACAAGGTGTGTTGATGTTGAATACGGTACTGACGGTAGAAGAGGCCAAAGCGCACTCACATGCAAAGTGTGGCTGGGAACATTTTACTGATGCGATCATCGCTGAGTTGAATCAACGTTCGGAACCGGTCATTTTCTTGCTTTGGGGAGCACACGCTCAAAAGAAAGGCCAAGTGATTGATACGAACAAGCACTATGTCTTGGTTGCGCCTCATCCATCGCCATTATCTGCACGCCGTGGCTTCTTTGGTTGTCAGCACTTCTCAATAACCAATAAGCTGCTTTCTTCGCTTGATCAACAACTTATCGATTGGCGGTTACCAACAGAACTGTAGATCGATGGTTTTCTGAGCAGGGTCAAACCATAAATAAGCATCTTCGTATACACTTGTAAACAGTAGGTGTAATGGAGTGCAATACTATGATGATTGAAAGGATAAGACGAGAACATGGCTATATGGCTCGTTTGCTTGCGATTCTCAATAATAAATTAGAGTGTCTAAAACAAGAGCATGAAATAAACTATAGCTTGATCGCGGAGGTGGTTCACTATTTGATGAATCATTCGGAAAAGGTGCATCATCCTAAAGAAGATGTCATTTATCGTTATTACCTCAAGCAATATGGAAGTGACCAAGTCATTGAAGACCTGGAGCTAGAGCATCAATTGCTTTCGGAAAAAACGGCCGACTTTTTGGCTTTAGTCGATATGATCCTCCAAGATGCAGTCGTGCCTCAGCAAGTGTTTATTGAACAGCTTGAAGCCTTTGTTGAGGCGCAGCGAAAGCACATGGAATTTGAAGAAAAGCATGTACTGCCAATGATTGTTGAGTCATTTACTGTTAAAGATTGGCAAGAGGTCGAATCGCAATGGCTTCAACCTGAAAACGACCCCGTCTTTGGAGAGACGATTGCCGATCAATACCGTCAGCTTGCAGCCCGTGTGCGACAAAATGAACAAGAGTGTGTTTAGTCTATAAGCACCGTTAGTATGAGTATTGAAGCACCTCTATGTAGAGGTGCTTTTTCTATTCGTCATTTTATACTCACTCGTCCTTTGTCATCGATCATTGGCGTTCAAAAAGACGCTTTGAATCGGTGAGCTAGCCCAGATATTAAAAAGGCACCGATATAGGTGCCTTTTACTATCTAATTTCTTATCGTGCTGATTAAAGCTTTATATCGTCAAGGTCGAAGTCAAGACCTAGGTTCATCTCTCTCAGCTCTTTCTCAAGCTGCCTACGATCATTGATGGCTTCGATTTCACGCCACTTATGCTTGAGTGGTTTTGAGCGTGTTTTTTGAGTTGATCGAGGCATTTCTAGTTCTGATATTTCATCGAATTGAAAGCTATCCATAAGCCATATCTCCTTCCGTGGGACTCGTGCTTGCGAGCTAATAAATATCATATTTAGGCTCACAATAACCT